>JAIMAU010000021.1 GCA_023511795.1 Armatimonadota bacterium
GTCGGCCCGGGGCGGGCGGGCGCAGCACCCGCAGGCCGTGGGACCGCAGCAGCGCCCCGATCGGCTCGGCGAGCGGCTCGCCGGTGGCGGCGTCCCGGGCGTGGGCCTTCACGAAGAA
Source organism: Armatimonadota bacterium (assembly GCA_023511795.1). Lineage (NCBI taxonomy): Bacteria > Bacillati > Armatimonadota > Armatimonadota bacterium. The sequence continues at coordinate 119 of JAIMAU010000021.1, forward strand.
CCGGTCGGTGCGCCCCAGGTACCGGCCCATCCCGGTGAGCACCTTCAGCTCGGCGCCGTTCACCTGGATGTCGGCCACGCAAATCTAATGACTGAACATAATCTCACGCTTGAATTAGCTACGTTATTCTGCGACAGGCTCGAACACGTACATTTCTCTGATAATAAGGGGGGCGAACTTGATTTACACCTCCCACTTGGCGTAGGTCACATTGACTGGAAGTGGATCGTACATATTCTCAAGCGTGTGGGCTATGATGGTACTATAACCCTCGAAATTTTTTCCGAAGATCGTGATTATCTACTCTTCAGCCGCGATAAGCTACGAAGATTATGGGAGACAGTAAAAATTTAACTATCACTCCCCCATAAACACCCCCCTACCATTGATTTCTCACGCCGAAATCTGTAGAATGCGTAAAATTAGTAACATAGCTTTCGTCAACAATTCAGGAGGCGGCTTTCATGCGTTATACTAGGCGCGAATTCATCAAGGCTGCTGGCGGTTTCGTGTGTGCATACACGCTAAGCCCAAATCTCCTAGAAGCCAACCAAACAGTAAGCACAAACATCCTCTTTTTAATAACTGACCAACATCATCATGGGGTGCTCGGCTGTTCAGGCAATCCATTGGTCAAGACGCCTTATATAGATAGACTAGCATCACAAGGTGCCCGTTTTACAAATGCAGTATGTGCAACGCCATTCTGCTCCCCCACCCGTGCTTCCTTTGTAACAGGGCAATGGCCACATACTCATGGTATTGTACGCAATATCGAGAAAGGCGATGTGGGTTTAAAAGACGATGTTGTCGCCTGTGAACAAATCTTGTTTGACAAAGGTTACTGCACTCGCCAAATGGGCAAATGGCACCTAGGCAATGTTCGCGATCTGCGTTGTTACAACAACGATGAAGAAGATACCGTCTCCCAACAGACATATCATAAATGGCTAAGAAAACAGCCTGTTGAAAGATGGCATAAACCCCGGGAGGGAGATGCCATTATTGACGATGCAGCGTTAACACCTGAAATGGCAAAGCTTTTCGAGGTATGGTCTAAGGAGAAAAACCGTTCTGCACAAAATCTCGCCTACATAGGCCGCTCCTTATGTCCTCCTGAGTATACCTTTGAATCGTGGCTTGCTGAGAGGTGTATCGAGCTTATCAAAAAATACAAGAATGGGCGTTTTATGATAACGTATTCGGTTAGCCCGCCACACCCATGCTGGGTCGTACCGGAGCCATACTACAGCATGTATGACCCAGCAAAAATTCAGTTTTCGCCTAATTTCACCCACCGTCCCGAAGCATACAAGAATTCCCAACCCGCCCGAATTGGACAACTGATGAGCGATGATCTCTTCCGTGAATATCTGCGATGCTACTACGGCTTAGTTACAATGGTTGACGATTGCATCGGAAGAATACTTGACGCATTGAAAGCCGAAGGGTTAGAAAAGAATACGCTTGTCGTATTCACTAGTGACCATGGCGATATGCAAGCAGGTCACAGAATGGTGGGCAAATCACTCCCAACTTTTTATGAAGAAATAGTGAGAGTGCCGCTAATAATCCGCTACCCCGGACACATAAAACCAGGAACGGTAATTAATACGCATGCCGCGTCGGTTGACCTTATGCCTACTTTCCTTGACTATGCCGGTGTGAAAATCCCTAAAAGCGTACAAGGAATTTCACTTAGGCCATTGCTTGAAGGAAAAATAAAGGAAAATGACCGACCTGCCTTTTGCGAACGAGGATTGGGCGACAAAGGGTCTTTCAGCAGAATGATTCGTACAAAGAAATGGAAATACTGCGTTTTTGCTGACGGCCGCCGTGAACTATTTAACTTAGAAAAAGACCCTTGGGAAACAAATGACCTTGGCATGAACTCAGCATACAAAGATATTAAGCAAAATCTACATAAACAACTAATAGAACATATGGAAGCCACCAAGGACCCTGCTCTCGCTAAATTGGGAAAAGCTTAAATTATTATATTTTCAAACTAATTCAATCTTGACTTCAGGCGGATTGTGAAGTGTGTTATGTATTAAACACTGCTTTGCTACCACCATGATAGCCTGATGTCTATCTTCTGGTACTGCAGCAGGCAAATTTACCTTTACGTTTAAGCTAGTAATCCTAGCTGAAGGTTTATCTTCCTTTTCGTAACCCACTTCAATATTTAAGCCTTCGGTCGAAATCGCAGATTTGTTTAAATAGTTTGCAACATACACACCAACACATGAACCAAGCGAAGCTGCGAGAAGTTCCGGCGGCATCATTCCTGAATCTGTTCCACCTAGGTCTGGAGGCAAATCTATAACGATGCGATGCCCCCTTGATTCCGCAATAAACTTCTGCCCACCTTCATAAGAAATAAGCACTTTTCTATCCCCTTTCGAAAGTTCGAATTGTCCTTGCTATAGTTAATCACCTTCACCGAATCTTTTATTGGCCCTTACCAAGGGTAAATAGCAATCCAATTATAGCACCTAAAGCAATGCTAACGTACGGATTGCATGTAATTTTTCACCCACCTCCCAATGCCTTACTAACAAGAAATAGCATATAACCAGCAGCGCCGCCTAAAATCAATCCAAGAATTATTTTCATCCTTTTCAGCCTCAATTCAATCTTTGGATAAATTGCCGATTAACGAGACCGTATTTATTTTAACCTTGTCTTTTGTAAAACCCTTTTCCTATTAACTTTTTTCCATGAATTATTGTGGTTCGATTGGTCTCATCAAACAAACAATTGACTTACTGAGCTATCGGTATGGATGCTTCTGATGGCGTCCGCAATTAAGTGGGCGATAGAAACAATGCGGAACTTTTTAAGAGTTTTTCCAGCAGGAAAAGGAATTGTATTTGTTACCAGTACCTGTTTTATGGCAGCATTTGCAAGGCGACTGATTGCCGGCTCCACAAAAACCGGATGAGTAGCAGCCACGTAAATTTCCTCCCTAGCTCCATGTTCGAGCAAAGCTTTCACACTTCTTTCAATCGTCCCTCCGGTTGTTATCATATCATCAATTATGATAGGACGTTTCCCTTTCACATCACCAACAACATGAACTGCTTCTGTAAGTTCTGGCCCAACACGTCGCTTGTGAATTATAACAACGGGCAGACCAAGGCGGTTTGCATATTCAGTAGCTAACTTAACACGACCTGCATCAGGAGAAACGATAACAGCATCTTTTATCTCAAGTGAATGGAGCTCCCGACACAAAGCCCCAACAGCAGTAAGATGATCAACTGGAATCCTAAAGAACCCTTGAATTTGGGGAGAATGAAGGTCCATGGCAACAATCCTATCCGCCCCACCCGTAGTAAGCATATCAGCAACCATACGGGCTGTGATTGGCTCCCTGCCGGTTGTTTTCTTATCTTGCCGTGCATAGCCATAATAAGGGATTACAGCCGTTATTCTGCCTGCAGATGCGCGATACAATGCATCAAGTATTATTAGAAGTTCGGTAAAATTTTCATTTACAGGTGGGCAAGTCGGCTGAATAACAAAAACATCCTTGCCTCGAACGCTTTCCTCTATCTGCACGTGAATTTCTCCGTCAGGAAACCGCGAAACATTCAAACGCCCAAGGGTACGGTCGAGCCTAATCGCTACTTCAAGCGCCAGCTCTGGGTGGGCTGTTCCACTAAATATCTCAAGCTCACCACGAGGACGCTGAAGTTCGCTCAAATCCCCACCTCCAATTGATTTTCTATTTTTACCACGCCAAGGACTTCCGATGCCGCCTGCTCAGCCTCTTGCTTGGCTAACTCATCTCGAACTTTTCCTTTTAGGATAATAACCCCATCGTTAACGATTACTTCTATATCCTTTGGTTGTATCACATCATTTTCATTAATTAGGTTTATTACATCTTCACGAATCTGGTCCGATGTCCGAAAAACACTTGACTGAGCTGGCCCTATTAGACTGCTATCATATTCCGGCTGCATGTTTGCACTCCTTCCCTGGCCAGATGGCCTTATATTAGGCTAATGACCCGTATTTTTCATACCCTCCATTTTTAGGCTCGAAAACAAGGGAATTAAAGATTGAAGGTAAAAGTGCCGATATCTAGGGGGAAATCCTTTGCGTTAAGGTGAACTTGGGCAGGAGTATTGCATTTTGCTTGCAGCTTTTTGTTTTCGCTCACAATATGAACAAACGAGGGAATTTCAAACATGTCACCATCTTGTATGTCATAAATTATAAGTGATTTGCCCTTTGGAAAAATTGACGCATCTGGGACAAGAATCGTTCGCTTACCACCGGCGGCAAGAACATTAATTATTCTTGAGCTTCTACCGTCTTCCCCTTGAATAAGCTTTCCGCGATAATAACCCGTATCCGTGCGGATACAAGATGCAGCTTTCTCAAGGGGAACAATATTGTGGACCTCGTGCATTCCCGGCTCGTCATCTGGACTAGTGAACCCTTTTCCGAGAACTAAGGTATCTGCGTCAAGCTGGATTATAAATCGCCCACATTTCCTTATTACTGACTTAATTCGGTAAGCAGATTTATGACTGTAGTCTCTCCTGCCTATGTATATAATTTGCCCAACAAGAGAACCATCTGTTGGAAGCTCACGTGTTGTTTCTATTTGGCAACTGTCGTAATCAACTGAATTAATCCGACCCCAATACTCTGATATCCCAGTCGTGATTGTTATTCCGCTGGCTGAAACATGCGTTCCACCAATCAATAATGCTTCGCACAATTTGCCACGCTTTGTCCTAACGAATGCAAATCTACCTTTCAACCTAATAATTTCACCATTAGTAGAAAACTCATATTCCTTCGTAGGATTAATCGAGGAAAGAACATAATCTTGAATATCATTGTTAATATCAACATGCAAGCCCACAGGTAATCCATCATCATCATCTTTTACAGCTAAGCGCCCAACGTCGATACCAGCACTCATGCCTTCGTATGGCTGTAAAACACTCGCAAAAGCCGAAGATAGGTCATCACCTTTCCTTCGCACAATTGCAAAGAGCGCTTTGGGGAACTTAGGCAAAACTCCAGGCGCTGTTGCAGTAACGATTTCGGACCCCGGTGGTGGTGCAAGGTATATCTTCAGCATACCTTGACTTTTTGAATCTATTGCCCAGTTTGCCGAGCAGCTTTTTCCTATAGGTCCATGCCGTATATCATACAAGAAGCCATACCCATTCCCAGGAGGTGGATTCCAGTAAGGCCTTGCATCGCTTACGCCAATTATGTCGCCGTCTGGCCCAACTCTACGCCCCCAATCATACTCCTTGCCTGCTAGGCTTCCTTCGCTGTCCAAATTGCTAAGTTCGCTGCCCTCGACAGCAAGTCTATCACCAATGGCATGCCAAAAAAGATCATGACTATCCCCACCTCGAACACGAAAGATGTCTGCAAGATATAAACACTCGCTATTAGTCCCAACGAGTGCAAGGGTTCGTCGGTAAAGTGATACCCCTTCTGACTTGTATGAATTCTCTGCCGAAGCCTCCACCATTCTAATCGCGTTTCCCTCAGCGAATAGATGAGCACTTCCGCCTGTCAAACCCTCAAGCATCTGCGAGCGTTCATTGACAACTACCAGGTTATGGCTTGCGGTTTGATGAGCCCACCCTTTTTGGACGTGCGCACTGCCTAGCACATAACCAAGGTCATACGTAAGCTCTCTGCCTAGTGCAAAAAAGTTTATGTTAAGATCATCCAAATGCCCATGGCAAACCGAAGGTCCATATCTCAAAAGTACTGCGCTACCTTTCGGTCCATCACCAGCCCTCAAAATTGCTATTCCTTTTCCATCAAGAAGCTTTGACCGTTGGGGCTGAAAAGTTTCAACTCTTACCTTTGGTATAGGTTCAGCATGAAAGAGTAGCCAGGTTTTATTAGGCAATGAAGCTCTTGCGGTCTCAACATCGCCGTCAGACATCTTATTAAGCAACCTTGCCCACTCTTCTTTGGCCTTTTGTGAACTTGCTCGCCTATAAAGATATTCTACTCGCATGAACGAGAGCGGTTCGAAGGTCTTGCTATCGCCTTCAAGCTTCACTACGTCGGGCAAACTATCTCCAAATCTTGGCTTGTGTCCTGCGCACATCATATCCAATTCGCTATAAGCCAATGCTTTAGATAGTTTTGGGTGCTCATAGAGATTGATTCCATTTGGGTACTCAGGACTCCGATAGTTCACCAGCATTTCAGCCATATCAATATATAGGTTCAGCGCATGGTCAGCATATCCAGTCGAAGTTTCAAAGTATTGCCCATCACGGTCCAGATTATTTTCTATGAAATTCCATACATTTTGAGGACCTTTAAGAGCCCATTGTGTATAATTATCATCGCCTAAGATAAGCCCAACTACCAAAACTCCTCTAGTAAAATCTGCTTGCCCATTGGTAAGACCATAAAGCCCTGTTTGGGACTGCTCTAGGCAGTAATCTGCACCATTTCTGAGCACATTTTCCTCAACTGCTTTTCTTATCGTTGCTTTTCCAGTCGCAGATGGTGCATTCAACGCAGGGCTGTCGTACAAAAGATCAAAGTACCGTGCGAAATGAACCAATACTCTTGCAACTTGGTATTGTGTTCTCTCAAACCGTCCTCCAGGAGCGCCGGGGTAATCAATTGAACCAGTAGTACATGTGGGATATGCTTCCGCTATTCTATCTAAAAGAACCGATGCCGCATGAGCATACCGCTCATCTTTGGTGAGGATGTAGGCGTTTGAAAGAACATCTAGTGCACGCAGAGTAACTGCTTGGATTGCAAAAGAGTTATATATTCCTACGAAGTAATAGTGCTTTCCGTTATTATCAACCCAGCCCTCGCCATTATCGGGATGCTTTTCATCTGGAAAAATACGCCCGCACGAAGGGCATTTAACCTTAAGTGGGCGCGAGAAATCGCATATTCCGCCTGCGCCCCACCAAGGCCAGGAGACATGACACTCCGGACAGCTTGAAAATCCATAGGCGTATATGGACCCCGGTGGAGGAACACGCTCTCTTAGCTCTGCGTCTGAAAGCGAAGCCCATTTATCAGCCTCGCTAATGATTGCATCGAATATCTTGCGAGCCCATGTGTAGCGCTCAATATTTGTTTTTGCCCGCTCAACATCCGACGCTGTAATATATAAATAAGGATGAACTCCTTCCGAAGCCATGCTTATCTCGGCACTTTTTGAACCAAGCACTGCTGCCAATAAAAAGCCTAAAATAAATCTTACAGAAAAACAGCTCATTTTATAATTTCAAAATGAAAAAACGGATTCCACCCAAGGGTAGTATTCTATGGGCTGGGGTTTAATCCTGCTGATATCAAAAATAATAAGCTAAAATACTTAAAGCACGCTGGCTTGCATGGAAACCAGCGTGTATTTTTCGCAAAGAGGAAGCAGGGAGGCTATTACATTATTTCACTGAGGGCATCCCATACACTTGCCATGCTGTAATACAAACCATCAGGCGGGTCAGGCATTTCGTAAAGAATGTCTAATACTTCTGGTGGCGCATGGCGGTCCTCGGCATAATCAATAAGTTCCTGCTTCGTAGCAGGAAAGTCGAGTCCCTCAAGGTATTCCGCAACAGCAGCAATAGAAACCATAGCGGCACCTCCTTCGAAGGAATTATTCTCAGACTCTACTTTCCCGCCGATGAACAATCTCAAACAAAACATTTAGATTCGGTTTTAACTAAAACACTATTATCTCGTTTATGCCTCTCATTAAAGCTTACTGTCCTGATTCTTCCTCTACTCGTGCACCCTGGTCTATAGTTAGCATATATGCCTTGCCGCCTGCTCTTTCTAGTGCCTCGGCTGCTTCACATTCATGACCAGGAGCATATACAAACATGCACCCCCCGCCGCCTGAGCCGTTTATTTTTCCACCAAGAACCCCAGCTTCTAATGCCGCTTGAAGCATGCAGTCTATCTTAGGCGTTGAAACACGAATGCCATCCCTCAATTGTTCGTGATGCCTTGTTAGCAGTTCGCCCAGCTTCCTTGGTTCAAATTTTCCTTGCAATAGCCTAATCGCCTCAATTGTTATGTCTCGATTGATTAAGTTCGCTTTTACTTTAAGTGCCGAAGCTTCAGGGAGAAAACCAATTAAGCTTTCAACCTCGCTCAACGGAGTCTTGTGGAGGTCGAAATTTGGATGCAATTCTTTCAGTTTGGCGATTCCATCTACCACATCAGTTTTTGAACCAGCCAAGACCCCAAGCGTTTCCTTCTTTTGAAGTGAATCTGCCAACACAAAACCGCTCAACTCCACTGGCAAGCGCTCCGCACGAAATGGCGGCTGGCAGTCAACATAAATGACTCCCCCCAAAGCGGCGGCAAAGTGGTCCATCATGCCGCCAGGCTCACCAAATTCGAGGACCTCCGCCTGATGGCCTAGCCGCGCTAGGTCCTCAGGCGAAAACTGGTTGCCCAAACCCGCTGCTTCAATGAGAAATTTAAGCCATGCAATTACCAGCGCAGACGAGCTTGAAACACCGGCATTAATTGGGATGGTGCCGTATATCTTGCAGTCATAGCCGCGCTTGAGACTCCATCCTTTGCGGCGAAGGACATTGACACACGACCGAAGGTAATCCCTCTTGTGTTTGTAAATGATTTCGCCACTGAGTTCAATGCAGTCGTGCTGACCGATATCAGGCATGTCTATGGTGAGAGTCAAATCATTTCGAGCTCTGCCTTCAATCCATATTCTAAGGTTAATCGCAGCCGCTATTACCGGCAGTCCTAAGAAGTCCTGATGTTCGCCAAACAAACATATTCGCCCTGGGGCAGAAACCTTCAGCCTTTCCATATTCCTCTCCTACATTTTCCAGCCTGCTTTTAAAATGCCGGCACTATAAGCCAATCTACTGCTGAAACCTAATTTCTCCAAATCGTTTTGGAGTATGCAGCGAACCATAGGTCGGCGACCAACAAGTAGTTTCAGCTTCGCTGTATACAAGCACGCGATTGCGGCAAAAGTTTGCCCGCCACGATTCGCCGCTAACTGGCATTTTGCCCAATGAACTAAAGGGAACTGATACCTCAACAACCCAGCCATTGCTTTCTCTTCCCGCCGCGGCCCTCCAATCAGCGTTCCATGACGCATCATAACCTTTGGCATCATAACGAACCCCTTCGGCATTCACCACAAAGTGGAAATAATCTTTTGAGTTCCATCCAATGAAAATTTCCACCGAGTCATCTTGGAATACTAGTCCGTCCCGTTCTCTTGCTTTTGTGTGCACTGCGTTTAACTTTGGCTCGAAACACTGAAAAGCTATGTACAAATTATTATTGTCGTACGTCAACATTACTATCGTAGGCTGAGTAGCTTCCTTACCTAACAAAGTATATTCTATCTTAGCTTTTGCCGCCGAGCGCCAAATTGAATCATCCAACTTCCCATCAATTGTCGGCGCTTCTGACGCACTTCGAGCTTCAATTGACGGAATTGGCAACACAAAATCTGGAATAAATATATCTGGTGGTTTGGGTTCCACATACTCAGCCGTTTTACTCCAAAACAACGCATTATCGGTTATCTGCTTTGCAAGCCCAAGTTCATGCGAAGCCTCCTTCAGCACATCGGACGAAGCCGGTGCTTTAAGCTTCTTTCTTACTTTCGCCATGATGCGCCTAACTTGCTCCAGCGAAGCACGAAACGGAAGCCCAGCCTTTTTCCTAAATGGCCCAATAGCCAGCGTTTTCAAATGCCTTTCGTCAAGATACGCCGATGCAAAGAGGCTTACCCCAGCAACTCCGGACTCTCTGGATATGCTTATCTGCTCAATCATTTTTTCAGGATTCTTATCAAGAAAAAAGAGCCCAATGCCCGGCGCAAGAAACGAAAAGAAACCTATTGACTCCACCGCTTTGGATATGGTCCTCTGAAAATCCATTGCACCCCGGGTGTAGCTCATGGGTGCCAAGAAGTCTACCCACCCATTCACAGCCCAATGCAGCCAATCTTGAAGCACGCTTAGACGTGCCCCCTTTGCGTCGGGAAAAACAGCCGCCGAAACTTTGAGATTCTGCCTGGTCTTTCTTAACTCGCTGCTGATATCGCGAACAAAAGTATTCACAAGGTTTTCGCGCCACATATGCCAGATAACCGCCTGATTGGTAAAGTCCTTTATTTCCATTGGGTCAATGCCATGTTCTTTCATAAACTTTCTCCGACAGCGGTCGCAATAGCAAGTTGGCACTGGTTCTTGGTAGTCGAACCGAATGTAGTCGAGCTGGATTCCATCAACGGGATACTTCACCACCAGCTCTGTGATTGCCCGCATAAGTAGCCGACGGGCAGCAGGATGCGAGGGGCACAGCCAACAGCCACCTCTTTCGGATAAAACCTTCCCTTCTTTATTCACCGCAGCCCAATCAGGATGGCGTTTCAATATTCCTCCCATGTCGTTAATATTGCCAACTCTGAATACCCAGACCCAAGGATGTACCTCAATTCCACATTTGTGAGCCTCGTCTACCAAAATGCCAAGCATATCTATGCCGTCCCACAAATCCATCTGTGTGAGATATGAGCTTGGATAAGCAGAGTAGCCATTAAAAATTACTTCGGGATAGACAATATTAATGCCAGCTTTCGCATAACTTCGGATCAACTCGCGAATGCCCTTCTCGGTCTTTGGGATGCTCTTTCTATCCATCCACACACCGCGTATCTCAACCGACCGCGAAGGCATTGATGCCGTCAGGACCACGGAACCTGTAAATAAAAGGAACAAACTCAAACAACAATTACGCAAGGCTCGCATAAAAATCGCTACTCTCCCACAGCCTAAATAAAATCTTGGAGATGTTTCAGTGTAGCATCCAATAAAACGAGGTGTCAACGCAAGATGAGGTTTCTCTTATTCTTGCCGGCTTAAACACTTACTGAGGAATTATCTGTAACCAAAAGAAGTTATTGCGGTTGAGATTATTGATTTGAACCGTGCTTTCAGTCCTCTACTTACTGAGGAATAGTCTGTAACTGCCCTCCGGTTTCCCAAAGCCAAATCGCCGCGATAAGCGCTCCGATGCCCAGAACCGCGGCCAGATCTTTCAGCGTAGTCAGCTGTCCGTACGCTGTCGCAGTAAGCGCCAGCGTCAGCACAAATCGCACTAGCTGATCTGCAAGCTCTCCCATGCTTATCTTCTCCCTCTTGTTGTTGTTCAAGCCAGCTCGCCGGCTCAGATGTCAACGGGTTCATCTTTTCGAAACTTCTTGCGGCAGTTTTATCTCAAGCCAATATGGCGGCTCTATCCCATAGCGCGAGCACGCTTCAAGCATGAGCGCGCGCAGAAGATCCCAAGTCCCGTTCGCCGCCGCATCCATCCGCTCGCTTACGTCTAAAAATCGGTTCTTAAACCGTTCGTATTCTAGCCGTGTGAGCCGTCTGTATGTTGTCTTCAGTATTTGCTGAACATCATCTGGCAAGGGTCGTTTCCGCGACTTAGCCATTGCTTTTTGCCTCCTTCTTCTTTTTGGATCCGCCTCTGGTCCCCTGTTGCTTGAGTTTTTTGCGCAAAGCATCGACTTCAGCTCTCGTTATGCCCGCAAGCTTCAGGAAGTCATCGTAAGTCAGTTCGGGCGGCTCTTCAGAGAAGTCGCCGTGGACAATGGCCTTCTGGCCCGCGGCTTTTCTCTGCACAAGCTCAAGCTTGTGCCTTTCGACGCTGTTGTCCATCATCAGTCTTATAATCGCCACGTCGGACTTCTGCCCAGGCCGGTAGATTCGGCCCTCCCTCTGCTCAAGGATATCCGGCCGCCAACTTTCAGTCTTCTACTTACTGAGGAATTGTCTGCAACTTATGAATGCTGGCATTGATCGTCCTCATCCTCAACTTCCTTCATCAGCTCCGCAAGCGACTTCACTACTTCCTCGGCGTTGTGCGGATGGGCAAGCACTTCCGCATAGCTTGACATCCAGCAGTAAATCTGATATGCAAAAGCGGCGATCTCGGCGGCCGCACTCCACCGGTCTTTGGGCGGCGAAAGCGGCAGAATAGCAGACGCAAGCGCAAGACTTCGCTGTTCAATATAGCCAGAAACAGCGTCGATGTCCGAAAGAAACTCAAAAAACTGACCATTCGGTCGACATCTGCCGCATTTTTCTTTGTTTTTATCAAACTCATGGCAATCTCCTTTACTTGTAATTGCTCCTTTGCTATCCCTAGTCACTCTGCAAGCCAAACAAGTATTCGCGCATGTCTCTGTAAGCTTGCGCCCGAACTTCCGCATAGCGAGCTTCAAGCTTTTTCTCGTAGTTATGCGAGCGGCTAGCCTTGCGCGCTTTCAGTCCTCTACTTACTGAGGAATTGTTTGCAACGTCAAATCCGCCACGGCGTTCAACCGTTCACCAATGCGCCCTAATTGCTCATTGATAAGGTAATGGCTGGCATCCAGCAGTTGTGAAGCCGACGCATAATTGCGGCAGGGAAACGCTCCGACGATCTTCGCAGAGAAATCTTCACGGCTTATCTTCTTTTTGTCAAGACCGCCAAGTTCACTGTAAACGTCGCCGCTCACAAATGTGATGACCTTGCTTCCTTTCCCGTGTCGCCCTACGCAACCGAACCTTTGTAGAAACGAGTTACCTTCGCATTCTTCAGTGATTAGAACATCAGCGTCAAAATCAACGCCGACTTCTACCGCCGACGTTGAAATAAGCACAGCTCTCTCCAAATCGGTAAAAACGTTTATCAAGCCTTCACGCGCCTGCTTTGCCATGCTACCCGAATAGATGATAACAGGCACGTCAGTATCCTTCCACAAGCCGATGTGCCGACAATCGATGTCTAGTTCACCAGAATCTAAACCTGCTTTAACTGCCTCACGTATTTTATCCGCTTCGTCCTTTTCAACCAGCCATTCCAACCATCGTAGATAGACCGGGCGATGACTAAAGCTGCTAGTTGGAAGTTGAGCTGGATCGGCATTCATCTCAAAGGTAAGTCGTTTTGTTAGTAGCAACGCTAATTCATTATCCAAGCCTGCAGAAACAAAAGTATTTGTTAGGTCTGAAAACTTAGTTGCTTTGCAACAGATAGGATCATCTGCAATGTTGCTCAACTTCTCTACTGTGTCAGTGAGCCATTCGTCAATGATGGCTTGTTGCTTATCTTCGCCTTCTACCCGCTCTAACCGATTACGTACGGCGCCAATAATGCGATATGGCAAAGGGCGATTGTTCAAAAGAGACTCCCACGTCTCACCTGTGCGTTGGCTTCGTTCATGCACAGCTCGTTTGACCTGCCAGCATTGCCTCTCTAAAATCTCAGTGGTGTGGGCGACGACCTCTTGCAATGGCAGTTTAAGCTCTACTCCATCTCGGGCATCTGCTAGAACAACGTCTTTCGCGCGAAATAATTTTTCGTTCAGTTTGTCTAGGATTTGTTTCTCGATGCTTTTTTTCTAACAATTCAATTAAGTCCCCAAACTTAACAGCGCAAAAATTTTAGGCGATGTTCGACAGGAATTGCGGATGACTCGTTGACCTTACATTTTTCAAATAATTGGTGCGCCATGCGAGCTGAATTGCAGATGACTAATACCTTATGGCAACCTTTATTAAGCGTTTCATCGACAGCGCTTACAAAACATTCAACGCGGTTTCTCAAACTACTAGAATGAAATTCTACTTGCACATCACAGCACTTGGATTTTCCACAAATTTGTTTTGCGTTGTTCAGGCATTGTAATGCTCTTGTCGGCGTTGCAGTAAGAATGTGAAGTCGAAGTGTTCTACCTATGAAATTAGCAAGCGTTTTTATACGTCTCCACAAATGCTCAAAATTTTTCAACATTAATCCGTTAAATAGATGCGCTTCATCCAATACAAATTCGTCTACCTGACATAATCTATAAAGAAGCAGGGCGTTATATTTTACATTTTTTCGAAAGAACCAATAGATCTCATCAGGTGTTGCAAGAAGAATGCGCTTACTCAGACATTGTATGAGCTCAGAGCGCGACATTCCTCCCTGAATTTGTCCTATCTGATTACTAAAGCCAATTGCTTCTGCAAGAGATTCCATAACTCCCCTTTGATCCTCGAGGAGAGCAACTGTAGGGTACATAAACAAGACTTTACTTATTTTTCCTTGCTGGAGCTTGCAGAAGAGTGGAATAGCAACTGCCAAAGTCTTGCCGGATGCAGTACCAGCGGTAAGCATGACCTCCTTATCTTTAGAGATAATATGAAATACATCGTTCTGGTGTTCGAATGGTAGTACATCTTCCCTACCCAGGTAAGAACGCAAAAGTATTAAATGCTCTTTACGTACCCTTCTTTTGTTTTCAAAAATAGGACGAGTATTCTGCACAATAGCTCTAATCATAAACTACAAATCCTCTTGAATGATTTCACTGCCTGCCAACCTATTTTAGCCGCTGAAAATCAATATTTCATATCACCACATGAGAATTTTGGGAAATTCTTTTTGGGGTGGTGGGGTGGCGGTGGTGGTTTCAATTTGCAGTAAATGGGCGCTTTGATGTCAGATGCTTTCTCCAAAATATCTTTTCAATCAAACGCTAGCCACACCTTTGCTTACTATCTTCCAATAAAATTTCCCCTTTTCCAATCGTCCTCCTTGCCTCTACTACTTAACTAATTGAATAATTATCCTATTTTATCCTTGCTTTTCTTTGCTGTCAATAGCAGACCTTCTAATATTTCTAGTAATTATTCGCCCGTTCTTTACAAATATGTGCTTTGTTGACTGCAAACAAAGCGCTCCATCGTGTTCGGCAGTTCTTGCTTAAATCAATTTTTAGAAGGTTTTTGATTTTTTCCTTGATACTGCCCTAATCTTCCCCGCCCCACCCGCCAACAATTAGTGTTGGACCGCTCACCCAATAGCTGTACTGATTAGCAGTCGCTTGGGTGACTTGCCCCATCCAAAGGGACTCTCGCCCCATCAAAAGGGTCCCAAGCACCATGCGATGGGACCCAAGTACCATCCCAAGGTTATCGCATACCATCCGGCGGTTGCTTTCTACCATCCGACGGTTGCTTTCTACCATCCGACGGTTGCTTTCTACCATCCGATGGTTGCCTTCTACCATCCGATGGTTGCCTTCTACCATCCGACGGTTGCTTTCTACCATCCGATGGTTGCCTTCTACCATCCGATGGTTGCCTTCTACCAAGCGATGGTTGCAGTGTGCCAGCCGATGGAAACTGCGATTCTTTGATGGACAGTTGCTGGATGACGGTACTATTTATTTGGGGAGTAGAATAGAATGCGAGATTACGTACCAAGAAACGATGAGGAGCTTCGTGATTGGATGAGCAACTTCCTGACTGTGCTGACGCCGCATTTGGCGGAGTTCGGCATGGTCGCCGCTGATTTGCAAACTCTGCAGGACTTGAGCAACGGCTTCAGCGATGATTTGACAGCCTACGTGCAGTTGGCTCAGGAGACGCTGGCAATGTCGGCACAGAAGAAGAACTCCCGCAAAGCCATGGTCGCCGAACTGCGCCCAATCGTCCAGCGCATCAACCATCACCCCGCTATGACCGATGCAATGCGCGTGAGCCTAGGCCTAAAGCCATCCAATGTCTCCACTAATTCGTTTCCAATTGAGGAGCTGATTCCAGACATCTTCCTCGAGACAACCCTCGGAAAGGTTACCGTCCACTGGGGTCCCAATCCGATGAATGAAGGCCGAAATGGGAAGCCAGAGGGCGTTAAGGGCGCGAACATCTACCGCAAAGCCGCCGGCGAGGATAAGTTCCAGCTAATTGCTTTCTCATCATCTTCGCCATATTACGACTACGTCACGGGCCCTGCTAGAGATTATACGTACATCGTTCGCTATCGGGGAACGAAGGAAACAGATTTAAGCAACGAATCCACCGAGGAGACGGTTGCCGCAAGGGGCGCACTGGCGACGTAGATTTTCCTCATAGGGCTTCCACATCAGTGCATTAGGAGCAAAAAAGGGCAGGTATCTGCTTCCTGCCCTTTTTTGGCAGTTTGAGCATTGAGCAAATAATTAGGCTTTCACATAAGGGCACCTGACTGCTTATCCTACGATTTCATATTTTCCCATGCCGAATACTGGGGAGTCGCCGACGTGGGTGAACATGCCCAAGACGAGGTATGGAAGGAACTCCTCCATCTCTCCTTTGTAGGTTACGTCGCCAACGATGCCTTCGTGGGGTATTCGCCGCCCTTGGCGGTTCGAGACATGCTCCCAATATATTTGGTCGAGATTTCCACTGGCGATTTTCACCTTTTCTGCGCGCTCGTGAATGCCTGCGTAGTCTAGCTGGGGCCATTCGCCGCAGTGGCCGGCGGAGAGAAGTGATATTCGGCGGAGAAGGTTTCGCATTAGGATGTGGAATTCTGGCCGAAATGCGGGCTTATGGTTGTATGTTAATCGCGTGCAGGTTAGAAAGCGAATTTTCAGGTTATCTTTTGGCAGTCGCTCTGCATATTTGACCATGTCGGGGTACTTCAGCACGACTGTAGTGGAGCGGACAACTGAGTCGGCGGGGTCGTAGACGACTTCGCTGCTGGCAGTTAAATCATTAACCGCGTAGATTTTCCCTAACGTAAAAGGCGCTCTTCCTTTTCCGATGCCAGCCTCTCCGAGTTCTCGAAGGGTTACTAACGAAGTATGGAAGATATTCTATTGCGTTGCCGAAAAGGATAAGCCGCATTAGCAGGAGTTCCCCCTCTTCGTATTCCTGCTTATTTTCTAGGGGAGGCTCGATGACGAAGGGGCGAGGGAATTTGCTGTACCCAACGGTGCCTTTCTGCTCTGGAGTCGCAGGGGTTTCGAATATGTAGGCATATGCGCATTTTGGTTCCAGCTCACAGCCTTCGCAGGTCTTTACGGACGGCTGATAGCAGACAAGCCGCTTGAACTGCATGGTGAGTGCGCCGCGAAGGGTACTGCCCTTGAACGGCGGGAGGAAAAGCGGCCCAGCACAAATCAGCTCGATTTCGTATGAGCTCAAAAGAAATTTGGAAAGCACTTTGCCAACTCCGTTATTTTAGTATCAAGCTTTCTGCTTTCAAATGCTATTACAGACAGTGAACTGCTATATAAAGCAAGGAGTAGTTTGGCTATACCATAATTCAGCTGTCCCAAATTGTCAAGCCAAGTTTTCGGGCTCCATTTTTGGGATAGCAATTGTGAAGGTGCTTCCAACGCCGACAGTGCTTTCAACAGATATCCTGCCGCCGTGCGCTTGGACGATATCCTGCACGATTGACAAGCCTAAGCCTGTGCCGCCAAGCTGTCGCGACCTCGCCTTGTCCACACGGTAGAACCTTTCGAATATGCGGTCAATATGCGCAGGGGGTATGCCGACGCCTGTATCGCTTACGCTCAATATCCAATCCTCGCTGGTTTCGGAAGCCGATATTTCGACGGAGCCTTTCTCAGGCGTATACTTAATCGCATTGTCTATTAGGTTTATAAGCACCTGATGCATTTGGCGTTTGTCCACATACATCTGCATTTGATGTGGAACGTTTATTTTAACGCTGACTTCGTATTGGAGGGCTTTTTCCGAAAGGTTCTCGACTGCCTGCTCAACTAATTCTCGCACCAAAACGTTTGAACGCTGTGGCCTGCGTTTGCCTGATTCAAGCTCTGAGATATTAAGCAAATCGGCTAGGAGAAGAGAAAGTCGCTCTGTTTCCGAATCGAGGCTGTTTACGAAACGATCCAGAACCTCTGGGTCTTCTTTGGCACCGGACTGGAGAGCGCCGACAATTGCGCGAATTGCGGCGACGGGCGTTCGGAGCTCATGGCTAACGTTCGCCACGAAGTCCTTCCGGACTTCTGCCAACATGCGAATCTCGGTAACATCGTGGAGACCCAGTACTACTCCTATTATTTGGCCACTTTCATCGCTTACTGGCGCTGAGTAAGCATTTACAATTCGCTCTACAGGGGCGTGAATCTTCAATTCCTTTCTCAGCGTGCGGCGTGATTTCACGGTCCCGTGAATCATTTCGACGGCATCGGGAATCATGCTAAGCGCTCCGATTTGTTCTCCTACAACCTTTTCTGATTTAATGCCTAAAATTCGTTCGGAAGCAAGATTAAACAAGATAATTCGTCCACGCTTGTCAGTTACCACTATACCATCCGCCATTGTTCGAAGGATGGTTTCCATTCTTTTTTTCTGTTCGGCTACTTGCTCGATATTCTCGCAAAGGCGGTCAGCCATCAAGTTAAGGCTAGCGGCGAGCTCGCCTACTTCATCTTTCGACATCACAGGCACTCGCTGGCTAAGGTCTCCAGCCGCCATTGTTCTAGCCATCTCATTCATTTTGCTGATTGGGTCGGCTATGCTAGAGGCAAGTCGCATGCTAATTGCGATTGCTACTGCGCTTGTTATGGCTAGCGTTACTAGTATAATGCGGTGGATTCTGCCGGCGGCGCGGCGTGCTTCGTATAAAGAGGCTTGGAGCACGACCTTTCCGGCGGATTTTCCATTTGCCTTTAGTGGAACAACGACAACAGCGCCTTTGACTTCGCGGGCTTCGCTGTGGCAAATCTTGCATCCGAAACCTTCCTGCAGTCCTTTGATAGAGTGTGCAAAATCCTCGACGCCGGGAGCGTTGAAGCCGGTTCCACTGCTTCCAATAACGCGGCCTTGGTTGTCGTACACGGTAATGCTTGCGCGAATATCAGCTGCAAGGCGTTCGCAAAGTCTGTTAAGGTCAACGCTATCAGTTGATTTTGACTGGCGTATTTTTGGCTCAAGCACGTCTTTAACGAGCGTTCCATGTCCGTGGAGTGCGGCTTCGACTTCGGCAATGAATTGGCGTTCGACAAAGTATGAAAATGTGAGGCCAAGGCTAAAAATAGCCAAGAAAGTAACAACGAGGTAGGTTAAGACAAAGCGCCATTTAATCTTCTTTGTCATCGCTCTGTCCGACGTACATGTAGCCAATGCCGCGAACCGTAACAATGCGTTTTGGCAAGCTGGGATTATCTTCTATTTTCTCGCGGAGCCAGCGGATGTGGACGTCGAGTGTTCTGCTGGTTTCGTAAGCATCCTCAGCCCAAACGGCGTTCAGCAGCATGTCGCGAGTCATGACACGGTCTCTATTTTTCACAAGAATTCGAAGAAGGTCGAACTCCTTCAAGGGAAGGTAAATAGTTTTGTCGCCCAGCTTAACAATTCTTCTGGAGCAATCGACAGTTAGGTCGCCCACGCGCAAAACTTCATGCCTACCCGATTCCTCAGCAAGGCTTGAGCGTCTCAATACCGCCTTTAGACGTGCGATTAGCTCTCGAATGCTGAAGGGTTTAATTACGTAGTCATCTGCACCCAGCTCTAAGCCGACTACGCGGTCAACCTCTTCGCCTTTTGCCGTTAGCATAATAATTGGGATGCTTGTTTCTTTTCGAAGAATGCGGCATATTTCGAAGCCGTCTATCGTGGGAAGCATAATATCCAGCAGAATGAGGTCGGGCGATTGTTCGCGAGCCATTGCCAAGCCTTGAGCGCCGTCTGTAGCCACTAGGACCTGGTAGCCTTCTTTTTTGAGGGCATAGCTAACGGAGTCTGCAATCAGTGCTTCATCTTCGATAATCAAGATTTTTTCATTCATGATGGAGAAGTCCTTACTGGTGGATAAGAGTAAGAACTTGGCTTTTTGAGAGTCGAAGTTCTTGAGAAGTATAACTAATCTTAAGACTTCTTGTCAAGCATTTAAAGTATTAAGTACAGAATGACATTACCGCACAGCCTCCATCATTTCAGAAATTGTAACGAAGCGGTAGCCTCGACTGCGAAGTTCGCTCACGATTTGGGGGAGTGCGCTGAGGGTTGCAGGCTCACCATTATGCATAAGGATAATCGCGCCATCGTTCACATTGTCTACTACCGAGCGAGCAAGGATTACATGGCTGGCTCCTTCATACTTAGTGCAGTTTATGTTCCAGAATACGCCGGTTAGCCCTAAGCGGGCGGCGGCTTTAAGGACAACGTTGTTCGCATGTCCTCCTGGGGGCCTGAAAAAGCGCGACTCTTTGCCGGTAATGGCGCGGATGACAGCGGCTCCTTTTGCCAGCTCCATCTCCACCTGCTTTTGGGATAGGTTCGCAAGGTTTTCGTGACTGTAGGTATGATTTTCGATTTGGTGGCCGCCCGCTTCGATTAATTTTACAAGCTCTGGCTGTGCCTCTGCACGAAATCCGACTAGGAAGAAAGTTGCACGGACCCCAAGGTTGCGCAGTATCTTGAGCGTTTCCTCTGTGCGCTCATTTGGTCCGTCATCGAAGGTGAGTGCAACCATCCGTAAGCCGGCGGGACCCTGGCGCAGTTCGGCATATTCGGGCTTCCGTCCCTGGAGAATAATCAGCTGGTCGCGTGCATCAAGGAAATTCGAATCGTATGCGACTGTATACTCGAAATGCTTTGCGGCGTTTTCTTTATCTCCAATCTCGAGGAAAATTTTTGCTAATTCGTAGTGTGCCAGCTTTCGCGACTCGGTCAAGCGAATGCAACTCCATATGCGTGCTGCAAGTTGCTCTGCTTTAGGACCTTTCAGATTTGGGAACTTAAGAGGATTAGCGTTTTCTATTCGAACCCATGTAGATTTTCTGCTGACGATAGCGCCGTTTTGATCGCGCGCCTCGATTTCAACCTCGTGCAAGCCATTTGGGTGGTTGAGGGTATTCCAATCGAACCTGAATGGGCTGTAATTTGTTACACCTACAAAATTTTTATCAACGAAAAACACAACATATGCAACCTGCTCCAGCTTGCTTGCATCTGCAGTTAGGGTTACGATACCGGACACAACAGGGGCATTTTTTTGTTCTGGGGGCTTCCTGGAAAGCTTTCCGTTTGGCAAGGCTATTGGTTGTTTCTTGTCAAATGTGGCGATAGGAGCCCGAAATTCCTCAAACCCTGGGGGCGCCAGGCTTTGAAGTACATCCACAAGCAGGTTGGAAGCGGATTCAATATCGCCTGCTTTCAACTTCGCCATTGCGTGAATTTGCTTTGCAAGTGTTGATTGGGGTGCAGTGCAGTCGGCAACCTTGCCGTCTAGATAATCCAAATAGCACCTTAGCAATGAAATCTCCTTGGAGCTATTGTCTATTTTTTCTGCCAATTTCGCCCATTTTTCCATTCCGGGCCTATCGCCTTTGAGCAGAGCGCAAATTGCGAGAGCGTAATGGGCGCGCCATTCACTTGGATTAGCCGCAATGGCGTGGTGGTATTCTTTTTCCGCATCCGAAAGGTTTCCCGCATGAAGATAAATAGTGCCAAGTGCGAGATGACCAAGCGAATCAGATGAGTTTAGGGCAAAGGCTTTTTCAACTGCTTGAAGGGCATCATCGTATTTGCCCAATTCGATATTTGCGACTGCTTCTTGTAGCAAGTCGCTGTATTCGGCTCCCAATGCCGCCGCACACAAGATTAAGGATAGGAAATATAGTTGGAGCAGTCTAGAAACGGTGCGCATTTAAAAACTCCGAAGCAGATAACGAATGCGAAGTAATACTACCCAATGATGCGTTAAAAGTCAACGAGGATATTTGTTTTACATGCCGAAAAGACCGACTGCGGCATACTTTCCCACGGCACTGACAACATCGAACATCAGGACCTAGAGAAGAACTCTGCTGGCGGGAAATGGGTTTCGCGGTACACCAAATCAACAATAATTTCGTCGAGCCATGCGTCAATTTTCAGAGCGATGCGCCCCTCGCCTGGTACTTTCTGATCACAGAGCGCTTCGTTGAATGCTTTTGTTACCGCAAGCTGAAGGTCAGTTACTTCTTGAGGCGTAAGATTTGTTCCTCGCGCAATCTCTCTGATAAATCTTCGCAGGATTTACGCTGCCGCAGGATCGGCGGGCAAGCTGAAGCGAGTGATTTGAGGACAGCTTGTATACGTTTTCATTTTCGGCTAGGTCTTCCTCTCACCTGATATTTCGAGAATTTTCCGGGCTGGGGGTTAATCTCCATGCTCTGAGGGCATGTTTATTCGCTAGCCCTTTTAATGTATAATAAATTGACCCAAGCGTCAACTAGTAAAAATAACAGTTTTTTACCTATCTATTATATTTTCTTACGCTCCCCCCACCAACCTAGAAGTTTTCCTCGACCTCTATCTATACGACGGCAAACGAAACAGTATGGTTCCTGAGATTTGTTGTATCCGAGGAATCAAACAAATAAACGTGAATTTAGCCTTCTGGTTTAAGGTGGTGGTAGAGCCAGAAGACAAACGCAACACCGATTAAAACAGCAATTACGATGTCTGCATTGTGGAAGTACGAGCGGATTGAACTCCAATTTTCACCGAGCACCTTGCCAACATAGGCAAGGAAATAGCACCACGGGACAGAGCCTACAAACGAGTAGACCATGAAGCGGCCGAAATTCATGCGGGAGACGCCTGCGGGGAAAGAGATGAAAGTTCGGATTACAGGAAGCAAGCGACTTATAAAGACTATTGGCTCACCATATTTATCAAACAAGTAGTCGGCGCGGTCCATATCCTTTCCCTTGATTAGCAAATATTTTCCGTATCTCTTGATGAAAGGCCTTCCGCCGCGCATCCCGGCGTAGTACGCAACCGCCGAGCCAATTGCACAACCGAGTGCACCTGAGAGCGATGCGAGATGGAGGTCGAAAATACCTTTATATACCAAAAAGCCCGAGAATGGCATTATTATCTCGCTGGGCAGAGGAATGCATGCGCTTTCTATCGCCATCATCGCTATAACGGCGGGATATCCAAATGAGCCTATTTGCTCTATCACCCAATTCGCTATTGGCTTGAGGAAATGGTCCAACTCCAGACGCCTCCTGAGCTATATTTCCATAATTACAGGCAATATCATGGGATGGCGGCGAGTCCGACTAGATATAAGCTTTGCTACAGCAGAACGAACGTCGGATTTAGCCGTTGTCCATTCGGTTGCCGCATCAACTGCCAACCCCTCGATTGTTTGTGTTACCACCTCTTTGACTTCTTCGATTAAATCTTCTGCTTCTTCAAGATAAATAAAACCACGGGAAATTATATCAGGACCAGCGACTATATCGCCGGTTGCTTTGTCGATGCCCAAAACGACGATAAACACTCCATCCTGCGCCAGGTGCCGGCGGTCTCGAAGAACCACATCTCCCACATCGCCCACTCCAATTCCATCCACTAGAACATCGCCTGCTGGGACTTTGCCAACAATTTGTGCGTTTGACTGACTAATCTCCAAAACGTCACCGACTTCCATCGCGAAGACGTTTTCTCGCTGAATTCCCATCTCTACGGCAAGCTCGATATATTTTGCGATGTGTCTGTGCTCGCCATGAACTGGAACCACATACTTGGGTTTAGTCAAGTTGAGCATTAGCTTTAGTTCTTCGCGATTGCCATGACCTGAGACGTGGACAGGCGCAATTGCATCGTAAATAACGTCTGCTCCGCGTTTGAATAGATGATTTATAGTTCGTAAGATTAGGTCTTCATTGCCAGGGATTGGGGTTGCGGAGATTATTACTGTATCGCCCTGTTGAATTTTAACGATTGGGTGGTCATCCATTGCAATGCGCGTCAAAGCGGAAAGTGGCTCACCTTGGCTGCCGGTAGTCATGCAGACAACCTGGCTCGGAGAAAGCTCTGGGACGTCTTCAACGCGAATCTTAGTGTTATTTGGAATTTTGAGATAGCCAAGTTGCTCAGCAATTTCGACGTTCTGCGCCATGCTACGCCCAATTATTGCAACTTTACGTCCAAACTTGGCAGCGGTGTTGAAGACTTGCTGTATGCGGTGGATATTTGAGGCAAACGTGGCGATGATTATCTTTCCCTGTGCTTTGCTGAAAACCTGTTCGAACATCGCTCCGACAACGCGCTCTGAGGGAACATGCCCAGGCTTTTCGACATTAGTACAGTCAGTTAGCAACACCAATACGCCCTCAACCCCAATTCGTGCAAAGGCTGGGAAATCTGCCAATTTGCCATCAATTGGCGTCTGGTCGAACTTAAAATCCCCTGTGTGGACAATGGTGCCTACTGGCAGTCTTATTGCAATTGCAAAACCATCCGGTATACTGTGGCTTACTCGGATAGTTTCCACGTCGAACACTCCGATATTGAAGCGCTGCCCGGGCTCAACCTGGTGAAGTTCTGCAACGTCTGTAAGCTTAAACTCATCAAGCTTGGCTTGAACAAAGCCTAATGTTAACTTTGTCCCCCAAATTGGCACATTTAATTGGCTAAGCACATAAGGAAGAGCCCCAATGTGGTCTTCGTGTCCATGGGTCAGGACGATTCCCTGAACCCTATCTGCCTTGTTGAGAAGATAGGTAATATCGGGGACGACAAGGTCAACTCCGAGTAATTCATCGTCAGGAAACATCAGACCGCAGTCAACCAAAAGAATTTGGCCGCAATATTCGAATGCGACCATGTTCTTGCCAATTTCACTAACGCCGCCTAAGGGAATTATGCGAACTGCCTCTTGGTTTTCCATGTTTTTGGTAATACGGGGTCTGCTTACTGGGTTCTAGCGACTGCGGATTAAGCCACGAGAAATCATCAATTCTGCAATCTGGACTGCATTTAGAGCCGCTCCCTTTCGGAGGTTATCTGCCACCACCCACATACTAAGCCCCGTTTCGATGAATGGATCCTCGCGTATTCTGCCGACGTAAACTTCGTCCTTTCCTGAGGCATCAATTGGCATCGGATAGGTGCGGCAATTTGGGTCGCTGTCGGTCGGATTAGGCTCATCTACGACAATTATTCCAGGGAAGGAAGCGAGAATTTCCCTAGCCTCCTCTGCCGTGATTTTTTCTTCTGTCTCGACATAAACCGCTTCGGAATGGCCATTGAACACTGGAACGCGCACCGTGGTTGGAGTAATCTTTATTTCTCTATCGCCCAATATTTTATGGGTCTCAGCCACCATCTTCCATTCTTCACTTGTATAGCCATCGGGTCTAAAATTGCCGATATGGGGAAACAAATTAAAACCTATTTGATAGGGATATACTGCTGGCGGGTCAATTTCTTTCCCTGCTACCAATTTCGTAGATTGTTCATGTAGTTCCTTAATCGCATCGCGACCGGTGCCAGATACTGCTTGATAAGTGCTAACTACGACTCTTTTTACACGCGAGCGGTTGTATATAGCTTTAAGTGGAAGCACCATCTGGATTGTTGAACAATTTGGATTGGCGATAACTCCCTGATGCCAATTGACGTCATCCGGATTGCATTCCGGCACGACTAGCGGAACGCGGTCGTCCATCCTAAAAGTCGAGGAGTTGTCAATTACAACTGCCCCACGCTTTGCTGCTTCCCAAGCATAAAGCTTGCTTGCACCGCTTTCGCCTTCGGTTCCTGCAAAAAGAGCAATATCTACATCGTCAAATTCCTCTGGTATAGTCTCCTTAACCTCATATTGTTTTCCATTGATTTCCATTACTCTGGCAGAACGTGCAAGGAGCTTTAGCTTGTTTATGGGAAAATTCCGCTGTTCAAGCGTCTTTAGCATCTCTTGCCCAACGGCTCCGACGCCAACTACAGCAACGTTGAACCTTTCCATAGAGCAACAACCTTCCTTACAGAATTTTTTCTAACCCATAAATTACATCGGTTAATCCAACAGCTCGCTTTATTGCAAGAAGGACACCCGGCATAAATGACTTCCTATCTATCGAATCGTGGCGGATTGTCAAGGTTTGACCAACTCCGCCAAAGATTACCTCTTGGTGGGCAACCAACCCAGGCAATCTGACACTGTGAATATTCACCCCGTGAAACTCTGCCCCTCGTGCTGTATTATCGCCTTTGCTAGCACTGTCTCGAGAACGGACGTTAGATATCATCTGCGCTGTTTTAATTGCGGTTCCTGACGGCGCATCAAGCTTTTTGTCATGATGAAGTTCTATAATTTCTACTGCCGGAAAATATTTTGCAGCTTCTGCAGCGAACTTCATCATCAGTACTGCTCCGATGGCAAAGTTAGGAGCGATAATTGCTCCAATTCCTTTCTTTTCCGCAAGTTCTTTAATTTCAGCCAGGTTCTCCTCCGTTATCCCCGTTGTGCCTACCACTGGAACAGCTCCTGCATTCATAGCTGTTCGAATATCAGACATAGCCGCTGAAGGAACACTGAAAACCACAGCAACATCTGCTGGCGCTGAATCAAGTGCTTCCGTCAAGCTTCCTTTTATTTCTATAGGGCAATCGATTGCAAGCAATTCCGAGAGTGTTTTTCCTGTATATGCGGGGTCCGCGGCACCTACCAAAACCATTTCGTGGGCTTCGCCATAAACCGCCAATGCCGTCTCACGGCCCATTCTTCCGCCTGCGCCCGATATCGCGACTCTTATTATTGGTTTATCCATTGATATCAACCTCGCACATTAGTTAAACGGTCCAATTGCCGCTAAAGACATCGTCGAGTCATCGAACACCTCATTGGCTACCCGGATAATGTCAGCCATGGAAACACTCATTATAGAACCAATTATCTCCTCCAGCGGGATAATCCGACCTAGGTATAGCTCCGTCTTGCCCAACCGCATCATTCGACTACTCATGCTTTCCTGGCCGAGAACAAGTGCTCCACGAATCTGATTTTTTGCTCTTTCCAATTCTTTATCCGTAAGGCCAGCTTCTCGAATGCTCACAAACTCTGATTTCACCAATCCCATAACCTCATCCAAACTCTGCATGCTTGTGCCTCCATAGGCGGCGAACAATCCACTTTCCCTATAGGAAATGGAATATGAGCCGATAGAGTAAGCTAGCCCCCGTTTCTCACGAATTTCCTGGAAGAGGCGCGAACTCATTCCACCGCCGAGCACAGCATCTATAATTGCCAATGTGTACTTATCCTTTTCGCCGTGAGCAAATCCTCGAGTGCCGATGCAGAAATGCACTTGCTCGGTCGTTTTTTGCGTTAAGTTTGACCGCGCACAGAAGGTAGGTGCATATTGGTTAGTCTCAACCTTTTCGCCCGAAAGCAACCCAAAAATGTCAGCAATTCTGCCAACGAATTCTTTGTGATTTAAGTTGCCTGCTGCTGCAATGACCATATTCTCGGGAATATAACGTTTGCTCATATAGGAAACTACGTCATCTCTGGTTAGTTTGCCAACCGTTTCCCTATCGCCTAGCACCGAACGACCAAGGGGATGTCCACCCAATATTGTCTGGGCAAAAATATCGTGCACCAGGTCATCAGGTGAGTCCTCGTGCCGCTTTATTTCTTCCAGAACAACATTCTTTTCTCTTTCGATTTCATCACAATCAAATATTGAGTTTAATAGCATGTCGCCGATTACTTCAATAGCAATCGGAGTATGCTCGGCAAGCACCTTGGCAAAGTAACAGGTGTATTCCTTTTCGGTAAACGCATTCAAATGACCGCCGATAGAATCGAATTCGTCTGCAATCTGTTGAGCCGTGCGGTTTGCAGTTCCTTTGAACAGCATATGCTCAATGAAATGAGAGATACCCCTGTTTGAATCATCCTCATCTCTTGAGCCAGAGCCGACCCACACGCCAACAGCCACTGACTGAACATGTGGTATAGTTTCAGTTACAACTCGAATACCATTCGGTAATATATCTTTATTGAACATTGCTACCCTTTTGAAAAATTATGGGGGAGGGTGAAGTGGAATATGTACCCTTTCAATTTGCCCCCTGATATGCAAGCCGGCCGAAAAGCTGGCTCGTAAGCCACACTGCTTCGGCCGGTGCTTTTATTCGGCTTTGGACCGAGTTATCGTTTTGGTCGGAATTTCGCACGCGGAAATTCGTCGTCATCTAAAAAGCTTCGACCCTTATCCGGTTTTATGTCTTTTTCTCTTCCCTTTTGTGGTTCCCGTAGCGCAGGAGAAACAAAACGCTCTGGCTTTGGCCCCTCGCCAGGTTGAACTACTCCTTTCCTTGTTAGACTTATCTTCCCTTGAGGCGTTGCTTCTATAACTTTCACAAGCACTTCATCGCCTACGTGGAGCACATCCTCCACTTTTGCTATCCTCGCTGGGCCAATTTGCGATATATGTAACAAACCTTCTCTCCCGGGGAGTATCTCTACAAACGCACCAAAAGGAGTAATTCTCGTAACTTTGCCAGGGTAGGTTTCGCCAACTTTAACATCTCGCGCTATGTCGTCTATCATCTTCAAAGCGCGTTCGCCACCAGCCTTGTCTACAGCGGTTATGTAGACTCGGCCATCTTGCTCGATGCTTATGCTGGCGCCTGTTTCCGCTTCTATTTTCTTGATGATTTTACCGCCCGGGCCTATAACATCACCTATTTTATCAGGATGTATCTCAATCATCAATACCCTTGGAGCATATGGGGAAAGCTCTTCTCGCGGCTTTGAAATCGTCTCAAGCATCTTATCAAGAATATAAAGCCGTCCAACTTTTGCTTGTTCAAGCGCAGCGCTTAGGACCTCTCTGGGTATACCGCTGATTTTGGTATCCATTTGTAATGCAGTGACGCCAGTTGTCGTCCCTGCAACTTTGAAATCCATATCGCCAGCAAAATCCTCAAGGTCCATTATATCGCTTAGTATGACATAGTTGGAACCATCAGTCATTAGCCCCATTGCCACACCAGCTACGGGTGCTTTTATAGGCACTCCTGCATCCATCAAACTCAGCGTGCTTCCACAAACGCTTGCCATTGAAGTGGACCCGCTTGACTCCAAAACCTCGGATGTGAGCAGAATTGCATAAGGGAAATCTTCCTCTGACGGAATCATTGGCGCCAATGCCTTCTCTGCTAGTTGTCCGTGGCCAATTTCCCGTCTTCCAGGCCCTCGCAACGGCCGCGTTTCTCCCACGCTGAAAGGAGGAAAATTGTAGAAGTGCATGTAGCGCTTTGTGCCATCCTCTTCAAGGCTATCTACAATTTGCGCCTCGTCTAACGATCCAAGCGTAACAGTTGTAAGCACTTGGGTTTGCCCGCGCGTGAACAATCCCGAACCATGCACTCTTGGAAGCAAGCCTACCTGGGCGCTGATGGGGCGAATTTCATCTGGCCGCCTGCCATCCATGCGAACCCGTTCGTTGATAATAAGACTCCGAAACTCCCTCTTTATAATCTTGTCAACAGCTTCGGCAACCTCAACTTCACGTTCTGGATAGTCTGCTACCAAGCTCTCAATTAACTCGGCTCTCAAATCATCTAGAACATCTGCACGCTCTGCTTTGCCCAACTTCTTCGCAGGAAGTTCGTGGATTACTTGCCGGACCTTTTCAGAAACTTTTGTGTCTATATCTTGGAAAAGTTCCGAATCAAGTTCAAAAAGCGGAACTTCAGCTTTGGGCTGACCGATACGTCGGACAAGCTCATTTTGAATTCCAACTATCTGCTTTATGTGTTCATGCGCAATGTCTACTCCGGCAAGAATTTCTTCTTCGGGCACCTGGTTGGCATCGGCATCTACCGTAGTGACGGCATCGAATGTTCCGGCAACTACAAGATTCAAATCGGATATTTCTAGCTGTTCCAATGATGGATTTACGATAAATTCGCCATCAATTCGCCCGATTCTTACTGCTCCAATAGGGCCATTGAAGGGAATGGGAGAAATGCTAAGTGCCGCTGACGCAGCAATAATTGCCAACACATCGGTGGGATGTTCAGGGTCATACGAGAGAGGCATGCAGATTATTTGTACTTCATTTCGCATGCCCTCGGGGAAAAGCGGCCGAAGTGGTCGGTCGATTAACCTCGAAGTCACTACCGCCTTCTCTGAGGGTCTGCCCCCACGCTTTACAAAACCACCGGGGATCTTTCCAACAGCATACTTCCTCTCTTCGTAGTCACAAACCAAAGGGAAGAAGTCAACGCCTTCTCGCGGCTCCTCACTCATTGTTGCGGTGCCGAGAACAATACTGTCTCCCTGTTTTACCAAAACAGACCCGCTAGCTTGCCTCGCGATATCCCCTGTTTCGATGGAGAGGATACTGCCACCTACCTCAAGCTCTACTTTTTCTGACATTATTGTCTATTTGTCTCCTATCTCCTCAAGCCGAGACGTGCCACGATTGAGCGGTACCTCTCGATGTCTTTCTTGCTGAGGTAATTCAGTAACCTGCGCCGCTGTCCAACCATCATAAGCAATCCGCGCCGCGAATGATGATCTTTTTTGTGCTGCTTAAGATGTTCGGTTAATTGATTGATGCGTGCCGAAAGTAAGGCAATTTGGACCTCTGCAGACCCAGTGTCACTTTCATGGATGCGGAATTGGTCTATGATGGCTGTCTTTTCTTCCTTTTGCAAAACCATCTGTTCTCTATCCCTTCTTTGGAATCTTAGATTAACCGCGGGCGACTCTCAGCAAGAATCGGGGAGACAATAGACTGGAGACTGTAGACAGAAAACTCCCTTCATCGTACAAAACGACCTGTCTACAGACTTGGGTCTACAGCCTCACCGATTCGACAAAGTGCCCGCGTTATTTTCTGAACTGCGTTATACTCTACCATAATTGGCAATCCGTGTCAAATACCATATTACAGAAAGAGCCCTCTGTCGCCTGAACTTGCACAACATCGGCTTCAATCTGCTTAATCAAATCTTCTTTAACTGCAAACTGTATCTCGCTTCGTAACCTTTGATGAAATGCAACATCGAGTTTTTCACCGTATATGTTTCCTGAGAAATCCAGAATGTAAACCTCCACAGTAAGGCTACGACCGCCCACCGTAGGCCTTGTTCCTATGTTGACCGCGGCAGAATATCGGGTCTGTCCAATCCTAACCGATGCTGCGTAAACGCCTCTTGCTGGCAGGATTTGTTTCTCAGCTGGTTGAAGATTTGCCGTTGGGAAGCCAAGCTTTTCGCCGATGCCATCGCCGTGAACAACGGTTCCCCTTAAAACAAATGGGTGGCCAAGCATTGCTGCTGCCTTTTCTACTGCGCCCGAAGAAATCAACCGTCTAACTTCTGTGCTACTTATTATCGTCCCATCCATAACTATTTGCGGTACTACTATTGTCCCAAACCCTAACTTTTCTCCCATTTCTCGAAGAAGCGCCGGCCTACCTCGCCTTCCCTTTCCAAATGCAAAGTTAGAACCTATTACAATAGTTTCAGCCTTCAACTTTTCGAGCAGAATGTGTATTAAGAAATCCTCAGCCGACATTTCTGCAAGTTTATGGTTGAACTCTAATACGAGCGCTAGGTCCATTCTGCGCCATGCAATAAGTTCAAGCTTTTGTTCAAGCGTATTGATATAATGTGGTGCGTATTTGGGCTGCAAAATTTCCTTGGGATTGCGATCGAATGTAACAGCTACGGCAAGAGACCTAGAATCATCAGCAGTTGACCTCACCAGTCGCATGATTGCTTGATGACCAAGATGGACGCCGTCGAACACTCCAACAGTCACCACCGACTTATCCAAAGCAGGTAGGTTTTCAATTCCCCTTGCTATCTGCATATACATTCTTTATCTATTAAGTCTTCGCAATTTCTCACTCAATGCATTCAAAAAATTGACAGATGGCTCTACACCATACTTGCGTGCAAGTTCTACTTCTTTCCATGCTTTCAAATATTGACCTTTTCCGTATAACAATTGTGCAAGAGTTAAATGTGCTTCTGCGTAATTGGGCCTGAGAGCTAATGATTTCCTAAGGCTTTTAATTGCTTTATCTACTTGCCCTAAATTGGCCTGTACACTTCCCAACACATAATACGCCATATAGTCATCAGGAACAAGACGGCTTGCTTCTTCCAGCGCCTTCAAAGCCTCTTCGTATTTCCCCATTTCAGCAAGTGCAACACCCTTGTTGAAATGAGCAGCAGCATAGGTTGGCCTTATACGAATTGTTTCCACAAACTCTCTTAAAGCATCAGCAATCCGTCCTTGTCGTGCAAGAGCAACACCTAAGTTATAATGTGCATCAGCATAGTTTGGCTTGGCTTGAATCGCACTATGGTATTCTCCAATTGCTTCTGTTAAGTGGCCTGTTCTTTCATACCTAACACCTCGGTCAAAGTGCCATTTAGCAACATTTGGCTCATACCTTGCAAAGTTTTGTGAAGTTAGGCAAAACACCGCAACCCAAATTAGCAGCCAATTAGCAAGACTTCGCCAAGCATGAGAGGCAGCCATCCGCAATGCGTTATCTATCCCGATAGATGCGAACAACAACAGGAAGGGAATAATGGGAACGCGGTATCTTCCTGCCACAAAAAATGGCAAATAAGAAATGAAATACGACAAGATAAAGAATAAAATTAATATTGTCACCTCATTATGATGGTCAAGTTTGTAGGTTTTCACGCTTTTTGGAAACTTCTTCAGCATCAGCAAACCAACCAAAGCAAGTGAAAAAATTATCGAGAAATTGCCAGGAAGTTTCCTTAAAATCTTTGAATTGGCTCGCTCAAGCTCGTCTTCCTTTTCATTCCCAACCTCTTTTGGTCCCCAGAATAAAAGCGCCTTTTTTCCAGTAAGCTTCAAAACGTCTAATGGGTGACTTTTAATATAATTCAGAGCTTCCTTTGCAAAAAATTTAGAAGCCTCCGAATATCCAAGCCTCTTATTAAGTTTTCTCTCAAGCAAGCGAACGATATCTGGATAGTCATAGCAAGACCATCGCCTAATACTTGGCGAAGCTGGAGTATATCCATCAGCTGCCGGGTTATTACCGAGGAACAAATTAATTCCACCATTGGAGCAAATCAAAACAGGCTCCTTTGCTACAATGAAATTTCTAATAGTCGCTGGCAAAATAGTAACCAATGCTCCAGTTAAAAAGCCCACAATCGCAATGCCCAGTGGCAGTTGCCAATTCCTTCTATGAGCCAGCCAGACCACCCAAGCAATGACAACTGGAATGAAAACGAGAATATTCGGCCTAGTAAGAGCATAAATGCCTAATAATACTCCACCAGCGATTGAGCGCTTCAATGTAATCTTTTCAGTCCAAAGTGACAATATAATTATTAAGCAAAGCGCCAGACTAACAAGGAGTACTGGTTCAAGAAGCTCACCTTCGAAGTAAACGAAAACCCAATAAATAGCCATGAAGGCAGCAAATAATAGGCCTACATTTGAATTAAACCAACGCTTTCCCAGATAAAATGCAAGAACGCAATTAATTAATCCGAGAAACATTTGGAATATGCATGCCCATAGATGGCTCGATTTAGTAATCAGGTAAACCAAAGCTAGAAAATACGGGTAGCCTGGGGGACGAAAAAAGGGCGTTGAGTTAATTTGGGGGTCTTGAAAACCCCTAGGCGGAGCCCAATCTCCCGAGACCAACGCCCGCGCCCAATAATCGTGGTAACCAGCATCTAATCCGGGGCTAGCAAAGTCTGGTGTGTCAACTATTTCATTTAAATAGAACCCTCTAATTGCGGCGCCTAAACACAGAATTAAAACTAAAATTATTAGCTCTCGCGGCCATTTCATTTTTAATTTACTTGCCCTTGCGCTTATAGTATTTCCATTTGAGAGTTCGAAACAGCTATTGCGACTTATTAATCTTCTCTGAAATTGCTTTGATTAAGCCGGGATGCGGTCGGCCGCCGTATTTCTCACACAATTGGATTTCCTGTTGAGCACGAACGTAGTCGCCTTTGAAATATAGAGCGGCGGCGAGATTATTGTGTGCTTCTGCATATTCCGGCTTTATCTCCAGGGCTTTGGTAAAGTGGAATATCGCTTCGTCAAGTCTTCTCTGTGCAACTAGCTCAATCCCAAGATTACTATGAGCCTCTGCATAATTAGGCTTTAGTCGAATTGCTTCCGAATATTGCTCAATAGCCTCTTTTCCTTTCCCCAGCTTCGACAAAGCAACTCCGAGATTAAAGTAAGCATCAGCAAAACTTGGCGCCAAGCGAATTGTTTCATTATAGTGACCGATTGCTTCCTCAATACGACCTACCTCAACCAAAGCAATCCCCAAATTCAAGTGCGCCTCCGCCAGCTTCGGATTGTACTTCAATGCCTCATAATAATGCTCGATTGCCTCGTCTCTATTTCCTTTTCTGGAAAGGATATTTGCCAAGTTATTGTGTGCAAGTGCGCTTTTCGGATTTGCCGCAATTGTATATCGCCAAAGTGTTTCAGCATCTTTATATGCATGTCCCTGGCGCCATGTTAGAACTGCAAGCACAACAAGAATCGCCGC
>JAIMAU010000022.1 GCA_023511795.1 Armatimonadota bacterium
CAATTGGAGAAATAAAAAAAAGAATAAAAATTCCTCTTGTTGCAGATATACATTTTAATTATAAATTAGCACTTGAAGCAATAAAACAAGGTGTTGATGGATTAAGAATAAAACTACCATCTATATTCAACCTCGCCATACCTTTCTCATTTGCAAAGTTGAGCTTTTCAATTGGGGCTAGTAACGTGAGCTTGTCGAAACCTGCGTCAATCTTTTGAACATAGCCTGATATTGAGAAGGTTTTTCCACTAAAGAAGAGGGACTGCCTTCTAATGCTGTTGTTGTCATCTCCTAATGTTAATAGTTGTAAACTAGCGGATGTGGAGCCAAATTCGGTTGTCGCGCGGATATTCCGCCGCCAAATACCAACTTCACGCGCGGCATGCTGTCTGTCCTCATTGGTAACGTTTGCTTGGGTGGCGCCTGGTTCGAACTCCTGTCTTATCTTGAGGGCAATCATTGTTTTATCTTCTTCGGAGATGTCGCCAATTCGAGTGAAGGTCGAATCTGTTTTGCTATCGGTGGCTGAAAGTGAAAATCTTTTAAGTGCAAAGTTAAGCGTGCTAAGTCTGAAGTCGCCATTGTTCCCAGAAATTTTGGTCATTGCAATGGTGTTCCATGCTGAATTTGAAGGCAAACCATTCATTGGTGCGAAGCTAAGTGCGAAATTAGACCGTTTCAAGCCTTTTTCTCTTGCCCACTGGTCTCTTTCAGCTTCAGCTAGATCTTTAAACCGTGTAAACTTTTCGCCTATTTCCTGTATGCTACCAGCAACTTTGACAGTTGGCGATGTAAAAGATATTGATTGCTTGATAATGCTATCTTGTGAATCATCGATGCGATTCCAAGCAAAGTTAGTTGAGCTGTTGTTATTTAGGGCATAGTCTGCTTGGAATCCTAGTCGCTTTAACCCTTTTTCTTTTTCAAGCCTGTTTAGTAATTCATCTGGAGCGGCATGCTGCTGACGAAGTGCAGTGAAACCAGCGAAGTCTGCTCCTACTTCTTGATACATCGGTTTTATTGTGAGGCGTCCTAATTTCCAGTTCGAATTGTGAAGAAGTAGTTTGTCCGATTTTGGCTTCTGAGCTGGAGAGTCGCTTTGATTTTTGCCTAGTAGGTTAAGTGATATCCTGCCCGAATTTTTTGCGGACGAGAAGTAGAGCATATTTGACATAGAACTCTGGTTGCCTAGCTTCGTTTCAATGTTTAGTCCACATGTAAGCAAATCGAAAGCATTTGTTGTCGTTCCACTTGCGCCAGCTTGATATGCGTAGAACACATTCATGTTCGAATTTGAGCCAAGGTTTAATCGAAAGCCTGGAGAACCAAGCAAGGCGCGGTTCTTATCGGCGCTTTCCGAATACCGATAGGTTATACGAACTATCTGATATGTTTTTATGGGCTCCGCAAATGCTATTGTTCCACTAGTGGTGTCGAGATAATAATCTCGATTTCTAGCTTTTAGGTTGCCGTCTACAGTGACTGTTTCGCTGTTAGGAATTATTCCGCAGTGGCTAAGCACGTAGCCTGCCCTTGTCCCATTACCCTTGATTGCATCAGAGGCGAGGATTCCACGCTCGTTAGGTATGCCTGTTGATGGTATGCTTGGTCCAGGTTCGGTTATTCCAGCTAACGAACGCTGAAAACTCAGCAGCGTGGAATCAGTTGCGCTGTTGAGTTGAGATGCTCCTCCGGGTGCCGCGACTGAAAGAAAGACAAAAGCTGAGAGGCATCCGGCCAATATGAACTTTGCCGCTTTCACAAGACATCACCTCGCTTTGGCATTGATTGCCAAGCGCAGGTGGCCCTCCGGATTATAGCTAGTTCTAGAACCGGAAGCCTACCAGCGTTACAGAGTGCTTTTTGTTGTCTATAGGATCAAGCTTTATATTTACTGGTTGCTTGTTTTTAGCTGCAAGTTTCTTACGTAATTGTTCGATTGCCAAGGGATCCTCTTGTACAACCAGCTTTGGTGGGGCGATTTTTGGTTCTTTCACCTCCTCTTGAATCTCAGGTTGTTCGGCTACCACTGTTGCGCCAGAGCTTCCTTCGGTGGCTTCGTTTGGCGTCTGCGCAGCTTCTGAGGATGGAGTAGCCTGCTCTTCCTGAATAGCCACTGCTTCATCAAGTTTTTCGGCCATTGGTTGTTCTGTAACCTTGCGCTCTTTGCCTGATTTAACGTGAGTTTTGCGTGCAATAGTAGCAACACGCCTTGGCTGTTTAAACTTCGGCATGGAGGCAATTATCTTTGGCTTACCGACAGGCTGTTTAGCATTAGTGCTCGGAGTAGGTTGTTTAGCGGAGATTTTAACTGGGGTATGGCGCTTTTCTGAAATTGAGACGATGTGTTGCTGGGGTCGATTTCCACCAAATTGGGAAAATAGAATTCCAACTAGAAGAGCAGCTACAGCAAAACCTGCAGTTGCAAGGCGGGCATACTGAGGAGCGGTCGTAATTTTAGTCCGGAGCCTCTCCAGAATTCCGCGTTTTTGAATTGTTACAGCTTCTATGCGCTCAAGCAGTCCGGCTGGCGGTTCAACTTCTGCGCTTGCTTGAAGCAGTTTGGCCATGCGTCGGAGAACTTCCATCTCCTGGGCACATGAAGAGCACTCTGCCAGATGCTTTTCTATGAATTGAGCATCGTCTTCGCATGCCTCTCCATCTAGGTAGTCGGGCAACATTGGACGCACTTTCTCACAGCTCATTTAAATACCTCCTTTGTTAAACGATGTATCAGTTCTTCAAACACAAAAGAGAGACAAAAGTTACAAGAAAATTTCGTATGAAAATAACTGGTTTTACGTAAGAGGAAAAGCATAGGATGGTGCGTAACTTTTGAATGGAACAGCAAATAAGAGGCAAAATTATGACGAGCAGGGAAAGGGTTAAACGCTGTATTAACTACGAGAATCCAGACAGGTGTCCAATGAGTTTGCCTCCTCCCTATCCTAATGACTTCTGCAGTGTTGGAATCACACCAGATCCTGAATGGAAGCCATGGCGAACGTGGAATTTAGAAGGCGCTAAGCAATGGGAAGATGAGTGGCATAACGTTTGGAAATGTTTGCCAAATACTACCCGAGGCAAGGTGATTGAGGGTGTTATAAAGGATTGGTCGGAGGTGGAGACGTATCAAATGCCGCGCCTTGACCTTCCTCTTCGTTATGTGAAAGCGCGTGAAATATTTGCGGCAAACCCTGATAAATACCATCTTGGGCATCTAAATGGTTTTCCATTTGCAATTATGCGGTATATGCGCAAAATTGAAGTTTTTCTTGCAGATGTGCTCCTCTATCCCGAAGAGGTTAACGCGCTTCAAAGAAGAGTGGTTGATCTATTGAAACGCTGCATGGATCAATGGGCGACTACGGATTGCGATGGAGTAATGTTTGCTGAGGATTGGGGTACTCAAGAACGACTGCTGGTATCGCCTAAGCTGTGGCATGAAATGTTCGAATGGGGTTTTCGGGAACTTGTTGGGCACGCAAATGCGCTCGGTTTGGATGTGTGGATGCATTCATGTGGCTATATAAAAGATATAATTCCTAGTCTTGTGGATATGGGAATTAAAGTTCTCCAGCTCGACCAGCCAACACTATCTGGGCTTGATTTCCTTGCGGAAGTATGTCATGGCAAGACGGCGATTTGGTCGCCTGTAGATATTCAGCGTGATCTTCCGACAGGCGATGAAAACTATATCCGAGCTCGGGCTCGCGAATTGATTGATAAACTTGGCAGTCGGGGTGGAGGCTTTATATGCGGATTCTATGGTGATGTAAAATCATTAGGTGTCAAGCCAGAATGGCAAATGTGGGCTTGCGATGAGTTCGCAAAATATGCTTCTATACCTCGAGACCGCCAATAAATACTCGCTTTACTTCCAGATTCTTATCCATTACGACGAAATCTGCGGCAAGCCCCTCTTCAATCATGCCTCTTTCTGAGGCTATACCGATGGATTCTGCTGGCGTGAGGGACGCCATCTCTACCGCCGCTCTTAGGCCTACATGTTCAGTTGCATTTCGAACTGCTTGGTCGAGCGTTACTGTGCTTCCTGCGATTGTGCCATCCGTTAGTTCTGCTCGTCCTGATTTTACAAAAACAATCTGTCCGCCAAGATCATATTCTCCATCTTGGAGGCCTGCTGCTCTCATCGCATCTGAAACAAGGATTACGCGGCCAGGTCCCTTTGCCTTTACGAGTAATTTTGCTGCACCTGGGTGAACATGAATATTGTCCCAGATTAGCTCGCCAAATATCCTATCGTTAACCATAACACCACCTACAACTCCTGGCTCACGATGATGAAGCCCTTTCATTCCATTAAAGGTATGAGTTGCATTGGTAACACCCATGGCTGCAGCTTTCATTACTTGCTCGTACGTTGCGCCAGAATGACCGACGGATACCCTAATGCCCTTTTTAATAAGATATTCAATCACTTCTTCGGCGCCAGACACTTCGGGAGCAATTGTGACGACACGAATGTAAGCGAGATAATCGCCTAGGAATTGCTCAAATTCCTTTACACTTGGAGGTCGTATGTTTTCAGGTGGTTGGGCGCCTTTGTATTCGATGTTCAGAAAAGGTCCTTCGATATGTGCACCCAAAACTCTGGCACCAGGCACTCCACGGTCAACTGCTTCTTTTATGGCGGCCATTGCACGAACAATTGTAGGCCAAGGCGAAGTTACAATCGTTGGAAGGAACGAAGTCACGCCGTGGCGAGCTAGGTGTGTCGAAATTGAAGAAATCGCTTCGTATGTTCCGTCAGCAACATCAAATCCTGCGCCACCATGGACATGAATATCAATAAAGCCCGGGGCAACCATCTCGTCGGATGCATCAATGCACGAGCGGTCGGTTGGCTTCTCAGCTCCCAATTGAAGAGCTGAAATAATGCCGTCATTAACCTCGATAAGAACGTTTTGCATCTCCTGTGTTGGGGTAATTAGCCACCCACAAAACATACGCCAGCTCGTAGTCTTTGATGCATTCATTTCGTATTTCTCCTGTCTTTGATTATGCAAGTTTGAATTTCAATTCTGATGTTAGTCTTTTTGTATCGAAGCATGGCTTTTCTATCGAAAAGCTAAATCCACGGATTGTGAGCGCGTTCATTACCAATGGTGGTTTCAGGACCATGGCCTGGATAAACCTTCGTATCGTCGTTAAGCAATAAGAGCAGCTCATGAATGGATGCCATCAACTGTTCGAATGAGCAGCCGGGAAAATCACATCTTCCAATACTTCCAGCAAAAAGCGTATCGCCTGTAAATATTATATCGTCGGTATGTAAACAAATGCCTCCAGGTGAGTGCCCTGGTGTGTGGATTACTTTCAAAGGATATCTTCCAATAAAAATTTCATCTCCATCTTTAAGAAGACGGTCGGCTGGTGGACTAACAATATTATCTAGCCCAACTAAAGCTGACAAATTTTTATAAGCATCTGTTAGTGCTGGAGCATCGGCCTCGTGAATCAAGATGGGACAGCCGAATTTTGCCTTTACTGACCCATTGCCACCAATGTGGTCACCATGAGAATGAGTATTAACTATGCCGATAACATTGAGCCCATCCTTTTCAATGGTTGCAATGACTTCTCTGTTTTCCTCTGCAGGGTCTATTATGAGGGCTTGCTTACTGGACTGGTCTGATACAAGGTAGCAGTTTGTATCAAACAATCCCAAGATAAATCTTTTCACCTGAAGGCGCTCGGTCATTACCAGCGCCCTCCTTCGACAAATTTGCGCGCGCGCTCTAGAAATTCTAAGTCGTATGGATGTAGATCGCCTGCATCCTGGCAGATACTGAAGGCTTCTTCTTCGCGGCCAAGGTTATAATATACAGCACCCAGTAGATATTTGTATGCTGGCCTTTCTGGATTAAGTTGGATTGCTCTTTTTAAGGCGATGACTGCTTCTTCGAGCAGTCCTACGCGCGCACAGAGGATTGCAAGCCTGACCACATAATAATCATCGCCGGGAGTCATTTCGACAGCGCGGGCCATTTCCGGGAGGGCTTCATCTATATGGCCTGAATCGGCATAAGCGGCTGCAAGCTCAAAACGGTAGAATCCATCGTCAGGGCAAATCAGTACTGCCTCTTCTAGCTGTCCTATGGCCTCCTTATATTGGCCAGTTTTCATAAGTGCCCCACTTAGTTTGTAGCGGTAGAAGGCATTTCTTGGGTCTAGTTTTATGGCGCGCTCGTATTCTTGTATGGCAGCGTGCCATTTCCCATATCTGGTGTAAATTTCAGCAAGACTAAAGTGCGGCTCGGGGCGATTTGGGTCCTTTTTCACTGCGCGCTTGTATTGGTCAACCGCCTTAACGGATAGCTCAGCGTAAGCATATGCATCGCCCAGATCTGTGCGGTGGAAGGCGTCGTTTTCAATCCGTGCGGCTTTTTTATATCGAGTAATCGCTTGATGAAGATAGCCCTTTGATATATGTGAATCAGCCAAGCGCTTATTTCCATCGGCAGTTTTAGGTTCGCGCTCGGGCGTTAATTCTTCTTGGTCGACTTCCCTGCGTTTTGCACCCATATCGAGTTGAAAAAAATCCTCTAGGCGCATTTCTTCACTCCTCTATCATTGTTCACAATTTAAAAGGCATATAGAAGAATATCACTAATGGTCTTCCGTGTCCAGGAGAAGAGTGACTGGGCCATCATTTTTAATAGTTACCAGCATTTTCGCTCCGAAGACTCCGGTTTCAACTGGAACCCCAAGGGATTGAAGCTTTTCGACATATTCTTGGTATAAGCTATCAGCTTTTTCGGGCGGAGCAGCATTTGTAAAGCTAGGTCTTCTTCCCTTTTTTGCATCGCCATAGAGTGTGAATTGTGATACAACAAGGGCGCTACCACCAACGTCAAGCAGAGATAAATTCATTTTTCCTTCGCCGTCTTCAAAGATTCTGAGATTGGCGGTTTTCTCAGCTAACCAATAGGCGTCCTCAGACGTGTCATTTATACCGACGCCTAAGAGCACTGCTACTCCATGGCCAATTTTTCCGACAGTCCTATTATTAATTTTGACCGATGCCGATTTTACCCGCTGTATTACCGCTCTCATGAATGCTCTCTACCTGTAATGCTGACCCGGCGAACCTCAAGAATATCGCCCAATGTGGCAACGCTATTAATTAATCTGTTCAGGTGGTCAAGGTCATTCACTTCCACAATTAGATCAAAGTATGCAGTTTTGTCTGGTCGCGATGCAATCTTCGCAGATGAGATGTTTGTTTTAGATTCGCTAAATATCGCCGATATGTCGTTTAACAAGCCCACGCGATCAAGTGCTTTGATGAAAAGCCCGGCTTGGAAACGCTCGCCATCTCCATGCGTCCATTCTACTTCTACCATCCTATCGGGTTCCTTTTCGTAATAAATCGCTATGTTTGGGCAGGATTTCCTGTGCAGTGCTACGCCCCTACCCCGCGTTACGTATCCGACGATTTCGTCACCAGGAATTGGTGCACAACATTTCGCTCGTCTTATTGCAACACCATCTACCCCTCCTGCAACTATCCCTAATTTTGCCTCAAGAGGGGGACGCTTTCCTGAGACACTTAGTCTTGGAGCCGGCTGTTGTGTTGCTGTTAACTTATGGATAATGGTCAGAGCCGCAATATGCCCATTGCCAATTGCAGCAAACAAGTCATCTTCGGATTGAAATTTCAGAGATGCTAGTATTTTCTGCAGGTTTTCAGGTTTTAGAAAATCGTCAGGATTCAAACCCTGGCGTTCAATTTCTTTTTCAAGAATTTCTCGGCCTTTTGCTACGTTCTCCGCATGATAAAGTTTGCGATAAAAGGCCTTGATGCGATTTCGCGCAGTAGATGTCCGTACAAAGTTGAGCCAGTCTCGGCTTGGAACGGCGTTGCTTCTCGATATAATTTCAACTATGTCGCCGTTGTTGAATTTGTAATTCAGCGGAACAATTCGTCCGTTAACCTTCGCGCCAACGCAATGATTGCCAAGGTCGCTGTGAATCCGGTATGCAAAATCCACTGGCGTTGACCCAGCTGGCAGGTCAATTACGTCGCCTTTGGGCGTAAAAACGAAAACCTGGTCTGAAAAAAGATCTTCGGTTACAGAGCGGAGGAACTCATCAGCATCTTTTGAGTCGGCTTGCCACTCGAAGAATTGTTGACGTAGCCAAGAAAGCTTTCTTTCGAACTCATCGGCTGGTTTTCCGCCTTCTTTATATTGCCAGTGCGCAGCGATTCCAAATTCCGCTGTTTTGTGCATTTCTTTTGTTCGTATTTGTATTTCGAGTGGTTCGCCTTTTGGCCCAATGACTTTTGTATGAAGAGATTGGTACATGTTTGATTTTGGCTTGCTAATATAGTCATAAAACTTTTCTGGAATTGGCATCCATTGATCATGCACAATGCCCAAAACCTGATAGCACTCGGGAACAGTGTCCACAATTATTCGAATTGCTGTCAGGTCATAGATATCTCTGAAATCGATTTCTTGAGACGCCATTTTTTGGTGTATGCTGTATAGGTGCTTTGGTCGACCTTGAATCTCTGCTTTCAGCCCTTCTCTTTCCAGCCGTGCTCTTATGGTTTCAATCACATTGTTTAGTTCTTGTTCGCGTTCACGTCTGGTTTTCGATACTTTCTCAACGATATCGGCGTAAGCTTTGGGTTCGGCATATTTGAAGGCGAGATCCTCTAATTGCCATTTAATTTGCCATATTCCAAGTCTGTGTGCCAGGGGCGCAAATATTTGTAGGGTTTCGTTGGCTACTTTAAGACGCCGTTCCTCAGGAAGCGCAGACAAGGTACGCATATTATGGAGACGGTCGGCAAGCTTGATTACCATGACACGGAAATCATGTGCCATGGCAAGAAAGATTTTACGAAGATTTTCAGCGCTCCTTCTAACTTCCGAGTGGCGTTTTTTTCCTGATTCACCTTCGGTGCTTCGTGGTTCAAAATCTGCTAGCTTGAGCTTTGTAACGCCATCAACAAGCTGGGCTATTTCTTTGCCAAACTTTTTTTCTATTTCTTCGCGGGTGATATGCCCATCTTCGATGACGTCGTGTAGCAAAGCTGCAGCAATGCTTTTCGCATCCATTTCGAGCTCCGAAAGGATTGCTGCTGTTGCTACGGGATGGTTAATATATGGTTCCCCAGAGAGACGAAATTGGCCCTCATGAGCTTTTTCGGCAAAAGCATAGGCTTTACCAACCAGCTCTATATCTTGCTGAGAAGCATATTTTTTCATTTTCTCAACAATGCTTTGTATTGCCGGCGGACACATTGTCTGGTTGGAAGTCATTTTCTTAGGCCTTTATGTAGATTTAGATGGTTTCGCATCTTTGAGAACAAGTTGAACGACTTTGAAGCCTGCGTATTCATTTATTTGAACATTATAGCACAAATCCACTGTAGCTCCAATTTCAAACAATTGCTCGCTTTCTCCCCATCCGAAAGCAATGCATTCTATTTGTTTTGTTTTTTGTGTGGCTAGTTTGAGTTTTAAATGGTTGCCATTTCCTCCCAGTCGGGTTTTGCTGATAACTCTTACGTCACGGCTCGCAAAAACGGGTTCACGATTGCCGTAGCCGAATGGTTCTAGGAGCTGGAGTTCTGTGGCAAGGTCATATGTTATTTCATCTATTTCTAGTTCGGCATCCACTTCTATCTGAGGAATAAGGTCTGATTGAGTGAGTATATGGTCGGCAACTTCATTTATTGCTTCATCAAAGTCAGAGAGTTTTTCTGCCATTATTGATAGGCCTGCAGCCTTTGCATGGCCGCCGCAGCGCTCAAGAAGTTCGCTGCATTGCATAAGAGCCTTAAAAAGATGAAAAGAGTCTATACTTCGCGCAGAACCAACGCCTTTGTTATTGGCTTCGTCAATGGCTATCAGTACCGCGGGCCTATGAAAAAGATCAACAATTTTACTTGCAACTACTCCGATTATTCCCGGATGCCATCTTTGCGACGATAGAACTAAAACCTTAGCTTTTTCATCAAGACAGCGGCCAGTTATCTGCTCTATTGCCTCCAGGGTTATGCGTTCTTGTTCTCTTTGGCGTTCTCGATTTTGCAATTCGAGCATTTCAGCAAGCTTTTCAGCTTCTGCTTCTTCTTTTGTGAGCAGAAGATTGAGAGCAAGTGAAGCGTCGTCCAAGCGTCCTGCTGCGTTTAGTCTAGGGCATAATATATAGCTAAGCATGTGGCTTGTTATTGGTTTTCCGTGAACGCCAGCAACTTTTAAAAGCGCCTGGATTCCAGGTTTTCCCGATCTTGGAATTTCAGTAATTCCGCACTTTGTGAGCACGCGGTTTTCACCAACAAGAGGTACGATATCAGCTACTGTACCAATTGCTACAAGATCAACAAATCTGCGTCGAAATGCCTCTGTATCATAACCACGACCCTTCACAAGTGCCTCTGCAAATTTAAATGCAACTCCAACACCTGCCAGGTCTTTGAATGGATACTGGCAATCACGCTTTCGAGGGTTTATGAGAGCCAGAGGTTCGGCAATTTTGGGGCCTGGTTCGTGGTGATCTGTAACTATTACATCTATCCCGAGGCGTTTTGCGTATTCTATCTCGTCGATGGCCGAAGTTCCGCAGTCTACGGTGATTATAAGGTTAGCACCTCGACGA
Source organism: Armatimonadota bacterium (assembly GCA_023511795.1). Classification (NCBI taxonomy): domain Bacteria; kingdom Bacillati; phylum Armatimonadota; species Armatimonadota bacterium. Next base: position 10,642 of record JAIMAU010000022.1, read on the forward strand.
GCTGCTTCTTCTATCCCTGACTGTCTGATGTCGTAACCTTCACGCTGTCTATGAGGAATATACCAACTCACATCTGCACGCAAAGCCCTAAGTACACGGACGAGAAGTGCGGTACTTGTGATTCCGTCAACATCATAGTCTCCATGGACCATGATTTTTTCACCTGCGTCTAGGGCCTTTATTGTTCTGGCAACTGCGCGGTCGATTCCATCTAAAAGGCTAGGGTCGTGAAGGTTATCCATGCTGGGGTTTAAAAACTCGCGGGCTTCTCTAGGGGTTCGAATGCCCCTGTTTAATAAAACGCGGCATACTATTCGTGAGGCTGGGACTTGATTGCAGAATTCTTCTTCGATGGCGAGATCTGGCTGGATAATCTTCCAATCTTTTGATTTTTTAGCTTTATTGCCAATCATAAAACTTATCTCACACTTTTTCATTCAACAGAAAACATCATAGCATGCTGGTTTACGTGAAACAACCGATATTCTAGCAAAAATAAAATTAAAAAGCCTACAGATTTTAGAGAAATCTGTAGGCTGGAGTTTGTCCTATTTAGAGCTGAAGTTAGAACCTTCTCTTACGCTTTTTGGTTTTCGTTTTGGTTGCAGTCTGAGCCTTGCGCACCGGACTGACTGTAGCCGCTTCTTCATGACCTTCGCCTTCGGTTTGTTCGGCAAGAGGTTTCAGGTCGAGTGGCTTTGTTGCAGCGCGAGGTTCTTCAGAAGGGACGCCACTAAGAGGCTGCTTGCTTGCAATTCTCTGCCACAGGACGAGAAGTTGACTTGCATTAAAGATGGAGGAATAGGTACCTGTTATTATACCAATCAATAGTGCCACGTTGAAGTGCTTTAAGCTCGGATTGGAGGCACCAAACAATAATAAAGCTATGAGAGTCAACACAACCGTCAATGATGTATTAATTGATCTGGCGAAAGATTGTAGTATGCTCCTATTAACGAGCGAGTCGAATGTTTCCCCTTTCGAGCGGTGGCGTAGATTCTCGCGGATACGGTCAAATATGACGATTGTGTCATGGTTTGAGAATCCAATGACTGTTAGCAATGCCGTCACAAATAGGCTATCAATCTCCCAATGGAAGAAGTGGCCAAATATTGCAAAGAGGCCCACTATAACACCTACGTCATGCAAAAGAGCAATGACTGCGCATATTCCAAATCGGAATCCGTATGCTAATCCCCCAATGGCAAATCGTGCAGAAAGGTATAGGACAATGCCAAGAGAGGCCAATATTATTGCCTTGAAGGCGTTCGCAGTTAATTCGCGGCTAATAGTTGGGCCGACTCGCTCGGTTGCGAGTAGTTCAAATTCGCCAACTCTTTCTTTCAGTCCTTTTTGAAGTGTACGGAATTCTTCCTCGGAGACGTTTTTAGTTCGGATAAAGAATTCCTTTGGATCTTCTTTGGATTTCTGGACCATGCTTCCTCTGAGGCCTAGGTCACTGAGTGCTGCCTCAACAGATGCTCGTTCTACTGGCTGCTTAAACTCAAGTTGCATGAGGCTACCACCGGTGAAGTCAATACCTGGCTTCAGCCCGTGCATGCCGAAGATGAAGAATAATCCCGGCAGAATTACTGCAGCGCTTATGGCATACCAAGTCCACATCCGTCCAACAACATCTACTTGCCGACCTGTCTGTCCTGTCACCCACTGTCTTCTCACACCAAACCATGCAGGATGTTGCGCAAATCCGGTGTTTACGATAAGGTGAAGAATTGTTCGCGTAACTACTATTGCGGTGAACATACTAACAATTACACCGAGGCTAAGGACAATGGCGAATCCTCTGATTGGTCCAGTGCCAAGCCATCCAAGTATTAGACAGGTAATTAGCGTACAGACGTTGGAGTCGAAAATGGAGGTGAATGCTCTTGCAAATCCGGCGTCAATTGCCGCGCGAAGCGTTTTTCCGCTTCGTAACTCTTCTTTCAATCGCTCAAAAATAAGGATATTAGCATCCACGGCCATACCTATTGATATGATGTATGCCGCGATGCCAGGCAGTGTGAGCGTTACAGGTATTATTTTGAACAGTGCAAGAGTGAGGACTGCATATATTCCAAGTGCAATATCTGCAATTACTCCTGGCAATAAATAGTAGCCGAACATAAAGAGAACGACTAGGCCGAGACCTATGATTCCTGCAAGTATGCTTCTATCTACAGAATCTTGACCTAGCGTTGCCTCTACCCTTTGGTGCTGCACTATTTCAAGAGGGACAGGTAATGCGCCAGCATTCAAGAATTCAGCAAGACGTGTGGCTTCCTGAATAGTTCGGAAGCCGCCTTCAATGGTAGCTTTTCCATCAAGAATAGGTACCTTAACGATTGGCGCACTCAAAATCTGGTCGTTCAAGACTATTGCCAAGTACTCGCCTACATTACGCCGCGTAAAATCGGCGAACAACTTCCTGCCTTCTCTATCAAACTCGATGGCTACGTAAACTTCAAATGGAGGCTGAGCCATCTTGTTTGCTTGGGCATTAGGCTTGAGGTTAGCACCAGTGACGATGACTGGGGATTCTGCAAGTACTTTTTCTACTGGTACATTCTTTCCGTCGTGGTCCGTAAAGACATACTTGTCATTTCCCTGATCGTCTTGCTCAATCGTCATTTGGTATTTTCCACGGTGGCGCTTGTCTTGCACCCATCGCAGGTGGCGAAATTCAAGCCTTGCCGTTGACTTAAGTTGTTCTATGGCTTGGTCTACGTTTGGAATGTCGGGAATTTCAACGACCACCTGATCAATACCCTTAGGCTGAATCAGGGGTTCGGATACGCCGAAAGCATCAACGCGGTTGCGAATGACACGCACTATGCCATTTAGGTGCTTATAACTCCATTTTTCACCTTTAGGTAGCTTATCAGTTTCTGCGCGGAGTACGACACGTACTCCACCTGCAAGGTCTAAGCCTTTCTTTAAATGCCAAGGTTTAGTAATTTGCTTGCCGTTTTCCGTTACTGTCACATGTTGCTTTCCAAGAATGAAAGCAGATGCTGCAACCAATACAATAACAAGAGCAAGGATATGTTTATGTCTCAATTTTTCTGTAATCCTCCCTAAGTCACCTTATGGCGCTTTTTGGGGCGCGGGTCTATTAATCATTCGAACCGGGCCATATAACAGGGCAATTATACAGATGTGCCGAGATATTGTCAAATAAAATGATTTTACTTCTTAATTCTTGAAAAATCATAGGTCAATTCCATTAATCACAAGCTTAAACTTACAGCCTAGCACGTCTGCCGCTCTCCGACACATAACCATTCTAAGCACAAAAATTTCGAAGTATTCAGTTACGCTGATTGATGTTGTATCTACCGTTAATTCTAGGCTAATAATTTTGTTTTCTGAATCAACTCGCAAGTATGACTTTTGTACAGCATGGTTTACCCTGTCGTGAATATCGAATGTCTGAGGATTTGGATTTTGCACACGAGAAAAGTGTACATCGGACTTGTCGCCAATGATTACAGCTGCGGTGACTTTGTTTATCGGAAATCCATTATCTTCCTCATGATTGCCAATTGCTCCCATGATAACCGCAATTTCTGCCGGTGGCATTTTGAGGGAATTAAGGATGCTTTCTGCTAGAACTGCTCCCGTTTCTTGGTGATTCTCGCGGTTAATAACATTTCCAATATCGTGGAGATAACCAGCTATTGCGGCTAGTTCTGCTTCGCGTGAGCCATTACCAAGCTGACGAATTATACCTCGTGATACACCTGCAACGATGCCAGCGTGCCGAAAACCATGTTCGGTATAACCTATTGCTGCCATTTGCTCGTTTGCCTTCTCTATATAGGTTCTAACACGCGAGTCACGCTTTACGTCCCGCAGGCAAATTTGCCCCATGTATTAATCACCTTCTGCTGAATAAGTTGCTATGAACTTTCGTCGAAAGTCAAGCACGCGATCATCCTTTATCGCTTCCTGAATTCCTTTTATTATACGTTGGTAAAAGTATAAATTATGATAAGTTGCTAGTCGTGCTGCTAATATCTCGCCTGATTTATATAGATGACGCAGATAAGCCCTTGTATAGTTTCGGCAAGCCCAGCAATCGCACTCAGGGTCAATTGGCAAAAAATCTTGGGCAAACCTAGCATTTTTTATGTTTATTCGTCCATAAGTAGTGTACATTGAGCCGTTTCGTCCTAATCTGGTGGGCAGAACGCAGTCAAACATGTCAATGCCCATTATCACAAAATCAATTATATCTAACGGAGTTCCAACTCCCATTAGATATCTTGGTTTTTCTTCTGGCAAAAGTGGAGCAGTCCACCCTACTATGTCATACATGGCGGCCTTAGGTTCTCCAACAGAGACTCCACCGATGGCATTTCCTGGGAAGTCGAGTGATGAGATAAATTCTGCGCTCCACGACCTAAGGTCGCGATATATGCCACCTTGGACTATGCCGAATAGAGCTTGCCCAGGTGGAGAATTATTCTTGCAGCGAACAGCCCAATCATGAGTTCGCCTGGTTGCTTCTCGAACGTATTCGTATGTGCTAGGATATGGAGGGCATTCGTCGAATGCCATTATGATATCAGCACCGATGGCGCCTTGAATCTCCATTACGTTTTCTGGTGTAAAAAAGTGTTCGGACCCATCAATGTAAGATTTGAAAAGAACTCCTTCTTCTCCAATCCGGCGCAGGTCGCTGAGGCTAAAAACCTGAAAGCCTCCGCTGTCCGTGAGAAGTGTACGATTCCAGCTCATGAAATTGTGCAGACCGCCGGCCCGTCTAATTAGCTCGTGCCCAGGATGAAGATATAAGTGGTATGTGTTCGCCAGGACTATCCCGAAGTCAAGGTCGGCTAATTCCTCCTGGCTCATCGCTTTGACGGTGGCTTGAGTGCCCACGGGCATGAACACAGGAGTTTGGACAGTGCCATGTGGAGTCTGAAGTTTACCCAGTCTGGCTGCTGTTTCAGTGCTTTTATTAATTACGTCAAACCGGAAATCCCCGGAAGCTTTTTTCATTTGAAATCTCAGTATACGTCAGGCTCATAAACGGTGTCAAATCTTTATGTGTTGAGAGTGTATCTTGAAATAGTTCCCCATAGAATCAGGTATCTCATGCAGGCGAATGAGCAATTCAAGCATGGAACAATCCAAATGCGAGGCAATTAATTTGCGATCCTCCCCACCAGCGGATGGGAATGGGGCCGGGGGTTGTTTCCTCCTCCGCGCCGGATAAGCGCCGTTCCATTCGGCTCCCGGTCCCACCCTACCGTTATTATTATGTTCGGCATCTGTTGTTTATTCACAAACTTTGAACAAGGCCACGTAAATCCCAATCTAGAATAACAAAATGCTGTCATGATTTAAAGGCGTTTCGAGTAGCCATATTAATGCCCAGAATTTATACTAGTTTTTTGTTAGATGCTTGACAATTCTTTGGTGGCATGATATCTTATATTTGAAATAACTAAATGAGCAGGTGAGCAATTCGTTGTAACCTGACGTCTTCATCCATAGAAGTACATTGTACTCACCGGTTAATTAATACCTGCACTTGTTATTTGTCAACCTCCCTTATCAGAAAGCCGCCGGATTTACTCGGCGGTTTCTTTATTCTGAACGCATATTACCCTATTTGCACATTAGAATGTTTGAAACTTTGATTTTTAAGGGTAGTATTATGAAAAGTTGCTTGGTTATATGGCGTTAATGAAGCGCAGAGGGGTGGGATTGATGGCTTCTTCCAAGCGTGGCTTTGCCTCGATGGATCCAGAGAAACAAAGGGAAATTGCTAGCAAAGGTGGCAAGGCTGCACATGCGAAGGGCACTGCCCATGAATGGACCAGCCATGAAGCTAGGCAAGCTGGACGCAAGGGTGGACTTATGAGCCATGGTGGCGGGCGTAAGAGTAGCAAATAGTCCGCAAATATTTACATCATAGTTGATGCCACGAGCCCACCGATAAGGAAGGAAGCAACGAATGTTCCAAGCCAGATTGCCACCGCCTCGCCCCATCCTCGCTCCTTAAAGAGAATCATCATTGAGGCAACGCAGGGAACAAATAGAGTCATCACGATAAGCGATACCAAGGTTTGATTATTAGTGAGGGGCATTGATGCAAACCCAGCAGCTCCAAGGTCACGCCTAATCATTCCCATAACTATGGCATTTGCCGCCTCTTTTGGTAGCCCCAACCAGGCAACTGTTAATGGTTCGAGTAGGCGTTGCCATATTTTAAGCAATTTCGTTGCTTCCAATACTCCGACAAGACCCGAACCAATTAGAAACCAAGGGTATGCTTCCAGCAAAAAATGAACTATGCGAATCCATGTTTTTCTTATTAAGTTTTCAATCTTTGGAAGTCTCACTGGTGGAAGGTCTATGATAAGTGGCGACGATTTTCCAGGTAAAAAGTGGTTGAGGATTGTCCCTACTGCAACAAAGCATGCGCCAATTACCATAATGTACACTAGCGTGTGAATTAATCCAATCCTAGCGGCTAGCATAGCTATAACGCCAAGCTGAGCTGAACAAGGAATTGTGAAATTTAGGATTGAGGTTGCAATTGTTTTTTCACGCGTTGTTCCAAGAAGTCGGGTGGTAATCGTTGCCATTGTAATGCAACCAAATCCCAGGATAATTGGAATTATTGCGCGGCCATTTAGTCCAATCCAATTGAGCAATCGGTCAGTTAGCGCCGCCAATCTTGGTAAGTATCCGGTGTCTTCAAGGAATGATAGAACGATATAAAACCCAGCGACCAATGGCAGAAGTAGACCAACCAAATAGGTTATACCTGTTGTCAATATTCCAAAACGTCCAACAAGAATAATCCACGCTGGTGAATTAGCAGGTAAAACATAGCTAATAATCTTTCTGATGGCAGGTTCCCAATATCCCTGCATTACAGTTTTCTCTGTAAATCCGACGAGCTTTTGTGCAATTAGGACACCTATTAACTGGTAAACAAGAAATAAAACAATCATTAAAATTGGAATACCCGTTAAGGGGTTCAGCATTAATCTGCCAAGAACATGGGTAAATCTACGGCTGGGTCCGGTTTCACTAACCACCTGGTCGGCGATATCATTTGCACGAGCCCGTCTCCGAAGGTAAACATCTTCTCGGAGTGAACCTGGTGATAAGCCATGGCGGCTGGATATTACCTCGTCGCCCTCTAATATTAACACCGCTTCTCGCTGAGAACAGTTTAGTTTTCCAGCATGCTTCTGTACAAAAGGATCAGATTTTCCGACACACGCCTTATCTATAGATAGGCGAATTTTGTCGAGCCCTACATGTCTAGTTGCAATTGTCGGAATTACGGGAACGCCAAGGAGTTTAGACATTTTTTCTGTATCAATTTTTATGCCTTGTTCCTTTACCTCATCCATAAAGTTCAAGGCAACAATCATTGGGATGCCCATATCAGCAAGCTGCAGAGTGAGGAATAGGTCTCTTTCTAGATGAAGGGCATTGACGATGTTTATAACGATGTCAGCCTGAAGGATAATATCACGCGCAGTTCGCTCTTCATCATTCCATGAGGAGACGCTATAAATACCAGGAGTGTCAATAATAAGGTTGTTTCCAGAGCGGCCAGTATAGATTTCGATTGTAGTGCCTGGGTAATTTGAGACTTCAGCATACACGCCTGTGAGATAAGCAAAGAAAACCGATTTTCCTACATTTGGATTGCCGACAAGAGCAATTTTTCGCGTTGTGGCTTCTATTCGAGCCCAAGGTGGCATTCTTTGCCGATGTCGCGGTTTTCTCACTACCTCACCTCTATTTGTCGAGCAAGGTCTCTGCCAATTGCAATTTCTTGACGTCTCGACTTCAAAACTACCGGTCCAAACGGGATTTTTTCAATGCATACTACGCGGCTTCCCTCGGCAATCCCCAGCCTAATGAGTTGTGAACGTACGGCATTGGGAACCGAGATAATCTGTACTTCCGAACCAGTTGTTGCTTGATCAAGGGTCATATTTAATTCCTTTACGAATTCGCGCATTCAGAACATAGGCCCATAATTCGAAGTTCATGAGTATGCGCTTTGAACGAATATTGCTCACAAATTTTCTGCTGAAGCTCTTCTATCGTGTTGTCATTAAACTCGAAAGTTCGCCCACAAGCTGTGCAAATCAAATGGTCATGATGACCATGGCCAAGAACGTGCTCGTAATGCCCATGTCTTTCGCCAAAATCGACCTCCCTAAGTAAACCGCTATTGACGAGAAGAGGAAGTGTGCGATATACACTTGCACGTGAGACGCGTTTTCCACGTTTTCGAAGACCAGAAACAATATCATCTGCTTCAAAATGCTGATGGTTTCTGAAAACTTCTTCGAGGATTAGCTTGCGTTCGCGGGTTGTCTTCATTCCCTCTTCTCTTAGGAAATGTCTGAATTTTGCTTCTTCGTCGGTCATTTTTATCTCCAAATTGCAATTGAGACTCAGTCTCAATTGCAATTTTACCATTATTTTTCATGGTTCGTCAATATTTATTTTGCTAAGCCGTTTTATTATTACAATTTAAAGCAAAATTAACGGTTTCTTACCCCATTTTTAATCCACCGCTGCTAATCTATTTTACTGGAAAAAAGGGGCGAGTAACGCAAGTTTGTAAGGCTGGTCGCTTGTGGAGCGGTCTTTCATTGCGAAACTCACTTCATGTGTGATAAAATTTTGAACGACCATATTCGGAGGCATGGGGAACAAAAATTAGAGATGCAATTGTAGACAAATCCCTTGCGTGCTTATTGTTTTTGAAACGTAGAAAGGAAAGATCGCAATGAAGTCTCTTGATGAGCTACATAGAATTCGAGAAAAGGCCCAGCAAGATTTAAGAATTCGAGATAGCAAGCAGAGAGCAAAAGTTATAGTTGCTATGGGGACTTGCGGCATTGCAGCTGGCGCGAAAAGCGTATTAAATGCAATTTTGGACGAACTAGACAAGCGCGGAATCAAAGATGTATTGGTTGTCCAGGCTGGTTGCAAAGGCTTATGTTCGCAGGAACCATTAGTTGATGTTTTTAGAGCCGGCGAGCCGGGAGTTACTTATGGCTACGTAACTCCTGAAAGAGCGCGAACGATTGTTAGTCAGCACCTCGTAAATGGTAACATCGTCGGTGAATGGGTAGTCACAACGACCGAAGCCTAGCAGTTGCTGGGGAAACATTCCTATGGAGGTGTTAATTTGAAATCTACGCAAAAGTCTGCAGAGCGCTTTTCCCACGTAAACCTTGAAGATGTGAAGAGCATCGTCGCAAAGCACGATGCATTTAGAGGCAATCTACTGCCAATACTTCACGAAGTCCAGGCAAAATATGGCTATTTGCCAGAAAGTGCATTAGAAATAATTGCCGATGAACTTTGCATTCCTGTAAGCGAGGTATATGGTACGGCGACATTCTATACGTTGTTTTCCATAGTACCTAAAGGCACGCATGTAATCAGGGTATGCAATAGCGCTCCGTGCCATATTGGAGGGTCAAAAGCCATACTTTCGGCAATCAAGGATGAGCTTGATATTGAACCAGGAGAGGTGACAGAGGATGGTCATTTTTCCCTCGAACTAACAAGCTGTCTCGGTGTCTGTGGTGTTGGCCCAGTTATTATGATTGATGATGATGTTTACGGCAACCTGACACCTGAGAAGATACCGGAGATCCTTGCAAGATACAGGCAGGAGGAAAGCTAAATGCCATTCTACAGATCGCATATTTTAATTTGCAATGCTACTCCATGTGTACTTAAAGGAAGTAGAGCAGTTGAGGCTGCTCTCAAAGAGGAAATACGCTTAAACGGATTGGAAGACGAAATCCGCGTTGTAGAAACAGGTTGCCTCGGCATATCTGAGTGCGGACCAGTAATAGTCATCTATCCTGAGGGCACAATCTATTGCAATTTGACTCCTCAGGATGCAGGGGAAATAGTTAGGGAGCACCTTCTGAACGGCCGAATTGTTAAGAGATTGCTTTATCGCGCTCCAGAGTTGGTTAAGAAAGCCTTTAAAGCACCAGAGATACCCTTTGTAGCACGTCAGCAAAGGATAGTTCTTCGAAATGCTGGCGTTATAAACCCTGAATCAATTGAGGAATATATCGCAAATAATGGCTATGAGGCACTAGGCAAGGCGCTCACCTCAATGTCGCCCGAAAATGTCATAGAAGAAGTAAAGAAATCAAATCTTAGAGGCCGTGGGGGCGCGGCGTTTCCCACAGGAATCAAGTGGGAGGCAACGAGGAATGCAACCGGTCAGCCGAAGACCGTAATCTGCAATGCAGATGAGGGCGAGCCCGGAAACTTCAAAGACCGGCTAATAATGGAAGGCGACCCTCATAGCATAATTGAAGCGATGATAATTGCTGGATATGCTGTTGGTGCTAACAAAGGCTATATTTATGTGAGAGGCGAGTACAAGCAATCTATTGAAAAATTGAACAAGGCTATTGAAGATGCGAAACAAATGAACCTTCTTGGCGAAAACATCTTAAATAGCGGTTTCAATTTCGATATCGAAGTTTTCAAGGGTGCCGGCGCTTATGTTTGTGGAGAGGAAACAGCGCTCATTGAGTCGCTCGAAGGGCGGAGAGGTGAATCAATGGTAAAGCCACCTTATCCGCCGACCCAAGGACTTTGGGGAGCGCCTACGGTTATAAATAACGTTGAGACATTAGCCAATATACCTCAAATTATCTTAAATGGTGCCGATTGGTTTAACAGTATTGGCACGGAAAGAAGCAAAGGTACAAAGATATTCGCGCCGTGTGGCGATGTTCTCCAGCCTGGCGTCATCGAAGTTCCGTTTGGAACTACTATGCGAGAAATTCTTTACGAGATGGCTGGTGGAACTAAGTCTGGCAAGGACATCAAGGCTGTTTTAATTGGTGGGCCGTCAGGCATTTGTGTTGGTAAAGAGAGTCTCGACAGGCGTTTTGCATATGAAGATCTTCCTCCGGGTGCGGGCGCTCTTATTGTAATAGATGAAGACAAGTGCATTGTTGACCTTGTACACAACTGCCTAGAGTTTTTCGTTCATGAATCGTGTGGGCAGTGCATACCATGCCGCGAAGGCACGAAGCGAATGCTTGAAATTGCGAGCAATTGGATTAATGGTGAGGGAAAGCCTGGGGATGTAGAACTAATGCAAGAGCTTGCGAATAACCTAGCTGTTTCATCTAGGTGTGGGCTTGGCCAGTTCGCGGGAACGGCATTCGCAACTAGCTATAAATTGTTTAGCGATGAGTATCTTGCCCATGTAGCTGACCGAGAATGTCCAACCGGCGTATGCACAATGGGCAACGGAAAGGATGGAAAAGATGGGTAAGAAAATAAACATGACAATCAATGGCCAAAAGGTTGTGGCTGAAGAAGGAATGACTATTCTTCAAGCGGCGCAACAAGCGGGTATCTATATTCCTACTCTTTGCTATCATCCAGATTTAAGCGTAGAAGGTGTATGTAGAATCTGCGTTGTGGAAATAGAAGGCCAAAGGTTATTGTGCCCGTCGTGTGCATATCCAGTATCCGATGGTTTGAATGTCAACACACACTCTCCAAAAGTTCGAGAAGCGCGGCGCATGATAGTAGAACTTTTGCTAGCGAACCATCCGCAGGAATGCCTTACTTGTTCGGCAAACCAGAAATGTGAACTCCAGAAGTTTGCGAAAGAACTAGGAATTCAGGAGGTTCGTTTCCAAGGCGAGCGCCATAACCACAAAAAAGACGAATCAAATCCTTCGATAATTAGGAATCCTGAAAAGTGCATTCTCTGCAAGAGATGTGTTCGGGTATGCCATGAAATCCAAACTGTTGGCGCCCTTTTTGCCCACAACCGCGGCTGGCATACTGAAATTGGTCCTCCTTTCAATAAAGAACTAGCAGAGGTCGTTTGTGTTTATTGTGGTCAGTGCATTGACCGATGTCCAACCGGTGCACTGAAGGCCAAGGATCCGGCCCATGAAATTTGGCAAGCCATTGATGATCCTAATAAGTTTGTGATTGTGCAGGTTGCGCCGGCTGTTCGGGCAACAATTGGTGAAGAGTTCGGCATGCCGCCTGGTAGCTTGGTCACTGGCAAAATGGTAACAGCACTGCGCATGCTTGGATACGACAAGGTATTTGATACGGACTTTGCAGCTGACCTAACAATAATGGAGGAAGGCCATGAATTAATCCAGCGGTTGAAGAAAGGCGGAACTCTGCCAATGATTACCTCTTGTAGCCCAGGCTGGATTAAGTTCATTGAACATTTCTATCCCGATCAGCTACCACATCTTTCAACATGCAAATCGCCCCAGCAAATGTTTGGTGCGATAGCAAAGACATATTATGCACAAAAGATAGGCATCGATCCTGCAAAAATGGTTGTGGTTTCAATAATGCCTTGTACTGCAAAGAAATTTGAGGCTGAAAGGCCCGAGATGCATGCGAGTGGGTATAAAGACGTTGACTATGTGCTGACAACTCGTGAAGCAGCTGGAATGATCAAGGAGGCAGGTATAGATCTTCCAAACTTGCCTGATAGTGAGTTTGACGCACCTTTGGGTATATCTACTGGCGCCGGAGTAATTTTTGGAGCAACAGGAGGTGTTATGGAGGCGGCGCTGAGAACTGCATATGAAGTCATCACCGGCAAACCGTTGGAAAATATTGAAATTACGGCCGTTCGCGGAATGGAAGGTGTGCGAGAGGCAACGGTTGATATAGATGGGGTTAAAGTCAAGGCTGCAGTAGCGCACGGCCTAGGGAATGCTAGAAAGCTACTTGAACAAATAAAAGAGGGCAAATCGGACCATCAGTTCATAGAAATAATGGCGTGTCCTGGTGGTTGCCTTGGCGGTGGCGGTCAGCCATTCCCGACATCGCCTGAGATACGGAAAGCTCGGGCAGAGGCAATTTATCTTGCAGACCGCTTAATGCCGATTAGGAAATCTCATGAGAACCCGGCAATTATCGAGCTATACGAGACATTCCTTAAAGAGCCCTTAGGTGAAATGTCGCACAAGCTTCTGCATACTCACTATACTCGAAGGGACAAAAAGTTAGCACCTAAGAGTAAAGAATCTAAGCAGCAGTTAACTCATTCAACATAGCAAAGCGTTTTTTCTGCAGAAGAGGTCAAATTAAATAACTCAAAATGAGCAAAGCCTTGGCAGTGATGTTTGATGGGCGCTTTGGTGATAAGCTGAGGCTTTGCTCACCAAAGAATTCATATTTTAATAAGCTAGAAATTTCATGCTCCGGATGCCAGCGATTTCAAAACAAAGTATTCTCGCCGGGTAAAAGATATGCTTGAAGTAATCGAAAGAAATAAAATAGAGGAAATCCTCAAAGACTCTGCAAGGCCATCGAGACTCGAAATTGAGTCAATATTGGACAAAGCTCGTGCATTGAAGGGTCTTTCTTTATTGGAACTTGCCAGGCTGCTTGCACTTGAAGACCTAGACCTCTTGGAGCAAGTTTTTTTAGCAGCGAGAGAAGTAAAGGAGAAAGTATACGGCAAACGGCTTGTATTTTTTGCACCGCTTTATGTTTCAAATTACTGCGCGAATAACTGTTTGTACTGTGGGTTCAGAAGGGACAATAAGGATCTTGAGCGGCGATGCCTTACGGTTGACGAAGTTCGTGAGGAAGTCAAAATTCTCCTGGCGGAAGGTCATAAGAGATTACTCCTTGTATTTGGAGAGCACCCTCATTACTCGGGAATAGACTACATGGAGGAAGTCATATCTGCTGTATATAGTGTTCATACTCCTGATGGAGAAATTCGCCGGGTAAATGTAAACAGTGCGCCACTTACCGTAGAAGATTTTCGCCGCTTGAAAGCATGTGGAATTGGCACATATCAATTATTTCAAGAAACATACCACCCGAGCATTTACAAATACGTTCACCCATCTGGTCCCAAAGCCAATTATGAGTGGAGGCTTACGGCCATTAACAGGGCTTTTGAAGCGGGGATTGACGACGTAGGCATTGGCGTTCTCTTTGGACTTTATGATTACAAATATGAATGCGTTGCAATGCTAGCTCACATACAGAATTTAGAAGAAAATTTTGGAATCGGGCCGCACACAATTTCAGTACCACGACTTGAACCCGCACTTAATGCTCCTCTTGCAGCCAAGCCGCCCTACCCTGTTACTGACTTCGAATTTCGGAAAATAATCGCTTCCATAAGACTAGCAGTCCCATATACTGGAATTATTCTTACTACCAGAGAACGGCCCGAATTTCGTGATGAACTCTTCGCGTTAGGGGTATCGCAAATTAGCGCTGGGTCTGTAACTTCTCCTGGTGGATACAAGCGGCGACAAAAACATGCTCCAGAGGCTGAGCAATTCGAAATAGGAGATACTAGATCGCTTGAGGAGCTTGTGGCAACAATAATTAAAAAAGGCTATATTCCGAGCTTTTGCACCGCATGCTATCGACTAAAGCGAACTGGCGATAGGTTTATGTCTTTGGCAAAAACGGGCAATATTGGACAAATGTGCCTGCCGAACGCAATCTTATCTTTTGAAGAATACATACTTGATCATGCTACCCCTTTTACTCGTGCTGCAGGTCAAAAAGTTGTAGACAAATCGCTCGAAGAGTTACCGGCAGAGATGCGCACGCGGACACGACGACTCCTTGAAGAACTTCGCTCAGGGAAACGTGATCTTTACGTATAAGGCCACTTTGTTAGCTCGAAGCTATGGATTCCCTATTTGAAAAAGCTATTGAAACTGGCAATCTAAGCAGAGAAGAGATTATCAGCCTCTTATCGCTTGATGAAAAGGAAAGTATAGCTCGCCTTTTGGCAGTTGCTGATCAGGTGCGGAAAGAAGAGTGTGGCGATGATGTCCATATTCGAGGATTGATAGAATTCTCGAACATTTGCATAAGGAATTGCTTGTACTGCGGACTGAGGCGAGAAAATAACAAAGTCAGAAGATATCGCATGAGCATAGACGAAGTTGTTGAGGCCGCAGTTAAGGTTGGAAAATATGGCGTTGGTACTGTAGTTCTCCAATCCGGTGAGGACCCCTGGTTCACGGCCGAACGAATGGCTGAAATTATTCAAAAAATCAAATCCAAGGTGGTTTGCGCTGTTACCCTCTGCATTGGCGAGCGTTCATCGGAGGACTACCGGATAATGAGAGAAGCCGGCGCAGATAGGTTCCTTCTTCGACACGAAACAGCGAATCCGGAGTTATATAGGCGGCTTCATCCCGATATGTCTTTTGTGAATAGATTGTGTTGTTTGAATAATCTGCGCGAGCACGGCTATCAGGTTGGCGCTGGAAACATAGTTGGTTTGCCAGGTCAGTCTGTGGCCGACCTAGCAGATGATGCGCTCTTCGTGAAAGAATTGGATGCAGATATGGTTGGAATTGGCCCTTTTATTCCCCACCCCAACACACCACTAGCCAACTATCCTAGCGGGAGCCTTGATATGAGCCTAAAAATGGTTGCTGTTGTGCGAATCGTAACGCGAAATGCTCTTATACCTGCAACCACAGCAGTGGGAACAGTCGACCCATTTGGACGAGAAAAAGCTCTAATGGCTGGCGCAAACGTTGTTATGCCAAACTTCACTCCACTCGAGTACCGCGTTCACTATGAGATCTATCCTGCTAAGAAGTGCATTACCGAAGATCCACAGCATTCTTTGGCGGATATACGTGCTAGGATTGAGTCAATTGGCAGAAGGGTGGCTACTGGACCAGGGCATTCACCAAAGAAGAGACTTTAAAACCCAACTAGTTCTTTGAGTCTTTTTGCGTTTTGTACCGCAAAGCCTTTATAGTCATTATTAAAGTATACATAGACGTCCACATTCTCAAGCATTCCTTTTACTTGTTCAGCCCACCATTCAAGCATTGGTTCTTCATAGTTGCCTTCGGTTTCAATGCCGCCGCTATGCATGCGAATATAGGCGAAAGGTGCTGTCGCTTTGATAATCCGTGGCAAACCAGGGGCACTCATAATGCAATAACCTACAGAATACTCTTTCAACAAATTAAAAACTTCATCTATTTGCCAAGTAGGATTGCGGAATTCCATCACGTGTCGGAGGTCATTAGGGAGTAATTCAAGGAAGCTCTGAAGTCTTCCCAAATCTATTTTAAAACTTGGCGGAAGCTGGTACAAAATTGGGCCTAGCTTTTCACCCAATCCACGTGCATTGTTAATTATTCTTTCCAGTGGTTCTTTAGGATCTCTTAGTCTTTTTTGATGAGTTAAGTACCTGCTTGCCTTGACTGCAAAAGTAAAACCATCTGGTGATTCGTTTCGCCATTTTTCGAAAGTCTCGCGCTCCGGTAGACGGTAAAACGAAAAATTAATTTCTACTGTATCGAAATATTGGGCATAAAACTCAAGCCATTTCTTACTAGGCAAGCCTTTCGGATAGAAAACGTCCACCCAGTGGTTATAA
This sequence comes from Armatimonadota bacterium, assembly GCA_023511795.1. NCBI lineage: Bacteria > Bacillati > Armatimonadota > Armatimonadota bacterium. The sequence continues at coordinate 27,062 of JAIMAU010000022.1, forward strand.
TTCCATCCTGATGTGCCAATATATGCCCGATTCTTCATAGTGTCACCTTAAACCAATTTAAACCATGCATATTGGCGTATATAGCTCAGGGCGGCGACCTTCACGTGGCATTTTAGGTTCAAGCTGAATTTTTGCGCGAACTATCTCTTCTTCCGTTCCACCCCTTGCAATAATATTGCCATTTGGGTCAAGAATCATGCTATTGCCAATGCAAATAAGATTATTGTCTTTGCCAATTTTATTTGCCCATATGACATAACATCTCCCGAATTTTGAATTGGCTGTTAGAACGATTTCCCATGACCGCATTGTATCTTCAATCTTGTCTGGGCTAGAGAGACCTACACTTGGCATTAACACGATTTGTGCGCCTTTTAGGTCAAGGACTCTTATGCTTTCGATGTGGAAAGCGTCATAGCAAACTAGGATTCCAATTCGCCCTAGACTTGTTTCAAATACAGAAAGCTCATTTCCAGGTGAAAACCCTGCTTCAAGGTCAGCTTGAAATAAGTGAACCTTTCTGTGTTTTCCAACAATATTTCCATCAGCACCAATCAGCACTGCTGTGTTATAAATCTTTTCACCTTCACGTTCGGCGAGACCGAAACATATCCACGCATTTCTCGTAACCGCTATCTGGGATATAATCGTTGTTAGAGGTCCAGGGACAGGTTCTGCAAAACGCTTCATATCTTTGCCAAGCCAATAGCCTGTAAAAGAAATTTCCGGCAGCACAACTAAATCAGCTAAATGGGCTGCTTTGTCAAGCAAGTGAATTGCCTTATCTGTATTGTGGGTTTTATCGTACATTTCCGTGGCGTACTGTACCGCAGCTACATGTATAGGAAACATCTCTTCAAACCTCCGGGATTAGTCGCTGTAGACAAATGGATGCTATTATCGCTTTTACTCAGACCACCATTATCCTTAAACACTATATCTCTTGCTTAAAATTTTCCCAATCAGAAATTAGGAAAAAAATTATTTTGACGAATGTTTAAGTTTTTCAAAGTAGGGTATTTATTTTGTGTACCCGAAAGTGCCCCCGGTACTTTGAGTTTTGCCAGGCTAGACCACGAGCCTTGCAGTTTGAACCTGGCTGGAAACGGCTCAGGAACTGACTGCAAGGTTGTCCGTAGGGAACCCTAACCTCCGTATGGAGGAAACTCCATACGGGGTGGTAAGGAGACCGAAGGGCACGTCGTGATACGAAAGCGCCGCCGCCTGCCTACGCGATAGCATCAAGAGGCAAGGAGCGTCGCGTAAGTTAAACGGCGACTGTGCTAAGGCCTGGCATTTTTTATCTATAAAAAGCAAGCGCTTGTTATTAAATGTTAACACCTCCCAAATCATAAAGTTGCATTGACACCGTCTTCTTACCTACCTAGAATTTTCTATGTTTCCTTTTTGGAGGAGAAGGTGAGATGAAGGTCTTTTGGCTTGCAATGCTTACCGCAATTCTTTGGGGTATAACGCCTGTACTTGATAAGCTGGGTTTGGAAAAAGCAACACCACATGCCGCTTTAACTATTAGGACTATTGTAATAGCCATTGGATTAATGGTGTTCTTGGGTGCTTCAGGTAGTTGGAGCGAACTAATTACAATTGATAGGCGTTCTGTAATGTATATAATCCTTGGTGCACTTGCGGCAGGACTGATTGGCCAGCTGGTGTATTATTACGCTTTAAAAGCTGGTGAAGCCGCATGGGTTGTGCCTATAGCGGCTACTTATCCGCTTGTAACTGCCGCTGTGGCTGTCGTCTTTCTCAAAGAACCTGTTACACCCGGTAAAATCCTTGGCGCTGTGCTAATTGTGCTCGGTATTCTGGTGATAAGGCTGGACCAAGTATTATGGCCAAGGTAGGTGCAATTATTGTCAGAAAGTGCCGTGTTTTATTACATTAAGCTTAGGGCGACCACGGATGGCGGCTAGTGCTCATAATTCGCTATTATCAGCAGTGATATGATGATTAAATTGATTCACATCTAGCCAATTCCAATGCTTTCAAAGATGCCTTAAGTGCTTGGAGGCCGTCATAACCCGAAGGCAAATCAATCAACTGTTCCTGTGTAATGCTCTTGGCGAATAGGGAGTACATCTTGTCGAAAGCCTTTGCAGGTGAAGTAATTGTCTTGCGGAAGCATTCATTTTTGCTGTAAAGGCTAAACTCTCGCCTGTTTTCCTGGCCCTCAATGCTACACTGTAGATTTGCATAGCTTATCAAACCTTCTGTTCCTATTAAGTCATGCCGCAGATTAGCTTCGTGCGCAGGGGTATTATGTGTATACGCCCAACCCTGCTCAATTATAAACAATACGCCATTTTCCATTTTACCTGTAGCTATCACATGGTCGGGGTTTGGGTAATCCTCTATATGTGTGCCTATGGCATGAATTTCGGCAAACTCTGATTTGCTAAACCATCGGCAAAGGTCGAAGTGGTGGATTCCACAGTCAACGATTGGGCCCAATCCAACGGTTATCAACATTCTATAGCGGTCTTTCCCTGCCCACCGGCCACCCATCCAATTTCCAATTCCTCGAATTACTTTTAGCTCACCAATTGCACCTTGGTCAAGCAGTGCTTTCATCTGCGGCATCGGTTCTGTGTGGCGTAGCTCGAAATTGATGGCAAATAGGCGTTTAGCTTTTTCCATCGCTTTAATCATTTCTTCAGCAAGCTCAACGCTTTGTGCGATTGGCTTTTCGCATAAGACATGCTTGCCTGCTTCTGCGGCATCCAATACTACAGGATGATGCTGGTCGAGGGGAACAGCAACTCCGACGGCGTCAATATCGTCACGCGCAAGAAGGTCTCGATAATCGGTATATATAGCCGCAACTTTGTACTTTTCAGCTAGTTCCTCAAGTCTTGCTTGATTTAGGTCAGAGAGTGCAACAAGTTCGATTTCTTCGCAATTTGATATCGCTGGTATATGTCCATAGCAGGCTACAGTCCCACATCCAATCATTCCAATCCTAACTTTTTCTGCCATAAAGGCCTCCAAAACCCAGCTTATTTTAAAACCCAGAGTTATAAGTTACTTCAATTTACAAAAGTTTCTTCGTATGATTCGAAACTCTAAGTCTTTCTTAGTATAGCCAACCTCTCGGAGGAGTGCATGTGCCTTATCAAAGTCTCTAACTAATTCGAAAGGTGAATGCGCATCTGCCGTTACAACAACCGAAATACCTCGATTGATGCAACCTTTTAGAATTGAAAGCGATGGGTATTGTTCCTTGCATGGTCTGTGCCAACCAGAAGTATTTAATTCGACAACCATTTCCGAATCGGCAATTGCGTCCAATGTCGCCGAAATCTCCTTGCTAAGGTCGACCGAAGCATGGTGTCCAAATTTCTTTGTTAGGTCGAGATGCCCGGCAATGTCAAATAAACCGCTTTCCGCCATTTTTCTAACGCTTTTCCAATAGCCACGTATTATTTCATTTCTCTGTTCTTGATTTAGGGTATCCCACTTTTCAGCGGCTTCGTCAATTGGGAAGTCGCCAAAAAAGTGAACCGACCCTATTGCATAGTCGAAAGGATATTTGGCAAGTACATTGCGGATGACATCTTCCGTTTCAGGGAAATAGTCCATCTCGATGCCCAGGCGGACGGTTAGGTTGCCGGTTGCTTTTTTTGCGGCTGTTTGCACTTCTTCGACATAGACTTCAAGCATATTTGGAGGGATGCTCCAGGTAATTAGAGAATTGTTTGGATGTATAACACAATGGTCAGATATTCCTAGCTCGTCTAGTCCCAACTTGCTTGCCCAAAGGACAAAGTCGGCTATCTCACCTTCTCCATCGCTCCAACGTGAGTGTGTATGATATGATGTTCGCATGTCTATTAGTTTAACATATTGATGAAGTCTTCAGCAAACAGTTGCATTTAGCCTAAAATGGTGATACGCCATTATTGAATGTTAATTGGATGTTGGGAGGTTTAATTGGACAGGCGCTTGTTTAGATTCTTTTTCTTTCTTGGAGTATTTATGTTTGGGGGGTTAATGATGGCTGGCAAGACATCTGCTGTGCCTAAAGCTGATTTTTATGTTTCCACATGTGGGAGTGATTTGTGGTCAGGGACTCTTCCTGCGCCAAATGCGATGTACACCGATGGGCCATTTGCTTCAATTGAGCGCGCCCAAAAAGCCGCTCGGATACTTAGGAAGAGGGACCCGAAATGCTCAGTTAAGATAATAATTCGGGGCGGCACTTACTGGTTAGATAAACCTCTTGTTTTCAAACCAGAAGATTCTAATACAATATATGCCGCTTATCCTGGCGAAAAGCCGGTGTTGAGTGGAGGAAGGCAGATTACTGGTTGGAAGAAGGCGAAGGAAAAATTATGGAAAGTTGAATTAGCGGAAGTTAAGGCGGGTAGATGGTCTTTCAGGGACTTATATGTTAATGGCGAGCGACGTAGACGTCCTCGACTTCCTAGAGAGGGTTTCTTTCACATCGAAAAGCCCATCTCGCCTGAGGTGAAGGATGCATTTATTTACCCCGAGGGGAGTATTAGGCCATGGAAGAACTTAGACGACGTTGAGGTCATTGTTTTTAACGCTTGGGACGAGCTTAGGTTACGGATTGCTAGTATAAATGAGCAGACGCGAACAGTTAATTTTACAGGTTCAAACAATTGGCCCTTTGGTGCATGGGGACAAGGTTCTAATCGCTTTTATATAGAGAATGTTTACGAAGCTTTGGACGAGCCTGGCGAATGGTATCTTGATCAAAAGGAGGGAATACTTTATTACTATCCGCTTCCTGGCGAGAGTATGTCGAAGGTTAAGGTTATTGCCCCTATTCTCGAGGAGCTTGTGATAATTGACGGCGATGTTGAAAATCAGAAATGGGTTAATAATTTAGTCTTTCGTGGATTAAGCTTTCAATATACAGGATGGCACTTGCCAGCGCAAGGGCATATCCCTATCCAGGCGGAGTATTCTGTTGGCGTGGTTCTAGTAGCAAATGGCGCACAATCATGCGAGATACTCGACTGTGAGTTTACCCATTTAGGCAAATATGCCATCCATTTTGGTAGCGGTTGCAAGAACAATAAAGTCGCTGATTGCCATATCTATGATATGGGTGCAGGCGGGATAAAGATAGGTTTGCCAACCAACAACTTAAAGGATTCGCAGAAAACAGAAAATAATGTGATATTGAACAACCACATCCACGACTTGGGTAAAACATACCTTTGTGCGGTTGGCATTTGGATTGGTGGTAGTGGAAACAATCGCATTGCCTATAATCACATACATGACTTAAACTACTCAGGCATATCTGTTGGTTGGACCTGGGGTTATGGTCCAAGCCTTGCGGTCGGAAATGTTATAGAACACAACCATATACATGATCTTGGCAAGGGCCTCCTAAGTGATATGGGTGGTATATATACGCTAGGAGTTTCTCCAGGGACTGTACTTCGGAATAACCTTATTCATGATGTTGTCTCCTATAGCTATGGCGGGTGGGGAATTTATTTCGACGAAGGAAGCACCGGCATTATTGCAGAGTGCAACATAGTTTACGATTGCAAGAGCGCTGGGTTTCATCAGCACTATGGTAGAGAGAATATTGTTCGAAATAACATTTTTGCGTTTGGAAAAGAAGCACAAATTCAGCGCACCCGGGCGGAGGGACACATCTCCTTTATTTTTGAGAATAACATTGTCTATTGGACGGAGGGCAATTTATTTGCCGGCAACATGAAAGATGGAAGTATCCAATTTGATAAGAACATTTATTGGAATGCAAGTGGGAAACCGGTTGAATTCCCCAAAGACTGGAAGGAACGTGGTTTGGATGTGCATTCCATTATCGCTGACCCACTGTTCATGAATCCCGAAAAACACGATTTTCGACTTAAAAAGGAGTCACCTGCATTCGCCCTTGGTTTCAAGGAGATAAAAGACGCTGGAGATTAAACTGAACTGGCCTTGATGATTCGGAAGAATTGTCCAAAGTTGATTGAAAATATAATTCACGGTACGTTTTCGACTAATGATAATTTATCTTTCTGACTTTGACAAGCAGGGTTGTAAAGAGAAAACACAGGCCTTAACTAAGGCGGTACTTACTAATGACGGGTCTAGAACGCTTTTTAGGTATAATGGAATATCAACCAGTTGACAGGGTGCCAAACCACGAACTTGGCGTTTGGCCTCAGACGATTGAGAGATGGCAGTCCGAGGGCATGCCAAGAGATGAGCTGAAGTTTGACTGGTTTGCAGGCGAGCCGTATTTT
>JAIMAU010000023.1 GCA_023511795.1 Armatimonadota bacterium
TATACAGGCCGCTGAGTATACCAGCCACTGCCATTCCAAAACCAACCGTGCCCAGGCGATAGGGTGATGCTGCGGCCAGATAGGCTGTTGATACTAATGCTGCTTCGGGGTTCGATAACGGGAGTTGGTGCTACCCACTCGGCGATTGGAATTCCATCCGCAAGCACATTGACATTTGCGTCGATTCCCCAGTTATACAAAGTCCATTTAACTTGGTCGTGAATCGCCATAAGGGCTGCTTCCGAAACGCCACCGGCGACAAGGCGTTTGGAGAAATTCACTGTTGCCTGATCTCCTTCAATTCTTAAATCAAGCAACTTCGTGCCCTTTGGAATGGCGGAGGTGAGGCCTGCCGCAAATGGAGTCCCAGGAGGCGGCGAGGCTAGCTGGGACAATGCCGAGTAGACATCCACGGCTTTCGGACAATTCACAACGTATATTTCGCCGAAGCCGTCTACGTAGGCAACCGGCCCTGCCAGGGCGCTACCTGCTATACAGGTACACGCTAGTGTGATGAGGAGAAAAAGTGTTGAGGCTTTCATTGCATCCCTCCCATGATAATTTTTGCTCGTGCTTTCTGCGATCGCTGGTGGCCATGGGATTTTGGATGCGTTGGAAACGATCGACATAGCGCTTGCGAGCTTTACTGCAAGTGATTGTAGTAAAAGCAAGCTTATTTGTCAAGTTTTTAAAATAATATTTCAATCCATAAGCCATCTGCCGAGTTCGGGTATTTGATTAGGAGCGTCTTGCTTTTTGCATCCCAGATTGATTCAACTTGGTTTTGGCTGTATTCTCCTACTTTAATTGACTTTGGCGAACGGGGGAGCGCTATGCGAGTTGCCGCAACGGTGCCGGATGGTCCCTCGGAATGGAAGCGAATGGAGTTCGGGGAGACTTTAACACCGAGGACTTTTGATGCCGAGGCAATGATTTTAGGCTTTGTTAAATCAAGTTTCTGCAAATCAATCAATAAACGTCTCGCTCCTGGGTCAACTGTTACCTGACGGGTGATTTTCAAGTTTGCATCGAAAAGATTTACAAATAGGCCTGTCAACTTCCTTGGGGAGACTTTGGGTGTTTCTTCGAGACCGGCGGCGATGATATAGGGCCCACGGCGGAGAATTAGATGATTCGTTTCAATCCAAGGCAGCTTTGCTTGAGTGAATGCCTGCTTTGCCATGCTTATGGTAAGCTCAGCGCCTTTCGCATCTTTGGTCAGCGATGCTGGGCTAATTCGCTTATATACAAGCGAACCTTTGCCGATTTTGTATATCCCTTCGCCTGATTTCGCACTAAGCCCCAGCAGTTCGAAGAGGTGAATGCGAGGTGCAGCGTAATTCATGCCATTAGTATTCCACCATTCCTTCACGGAATTATATGGATCTGCGTCGTCATCAACAAAAACGAGCACTCCGCCGGCTTTTATCCAATTTGCTAAATGGGTATGCAACTCGGGTGTAGGCGGCTTCATGCCTTCGTAGGTTAGAAATAGAACTTTATACGGCTTAAGATATCCTGGAAGGCCTATGTTTTCGTACTGAACTGGGTGAACCAGTGCCCCGTGTTTTAGCAGGGGCATAGCAAGCCCAAAGAACGACCCCATGTGAGGATCGCTTGGGTTTGGTTCGCCGCGCTGGAACATCATTGTGTCAGAAACGAGTATTCCGATGCCGGTTACGCCGCAACTCCATTCAACCTTAGGTTGGTTCATGTCATTAAGGGCGTTCATAACTATTAGCAATTCTGTGGCGTAATCTGAAGGAATACTCTCCCGCTCGACTTCCTCCCCCGGTTTTCGCTCGGTAATATCTTTTACAGGATACTTGCCTAGGAATACCCTGTCAGGCCACGGCGCAACCTCATAGCGCCATACGTCTGGCCACATAAGCGATGCAACTAACGTGCATTCCCAGTTGCGTTTGTAGTCTGCCCAGCTGTGCTCAGGGTTGTCCTCGACTGGATCATTAAGAAAATACATCCGCCGCCCGGTAGAACGCACGAGATTACTACACACCCCATATTCGAAGAAGGCATACTCGAATGTCCGTTCTTTGCCGACTCCCTGGTACACATTCCAACTCCTTGCAGTGCCTGTCCAGACTTGTGCAATATATCCATCGCAACCGTTCAAAAGCACAAGGCTTTGTTCAGGGCTGACGATACCCCAGTGGGCGTAGTTCAGCATGCTGTGAGTAGGGACGTAGCACCGAATCCGCCGCCCGATTTGCTTGCTATATTCGATAACGAATTCGAAAACTTGCTGGAGCGCCCGCCGGTAGAGGTAATACATCAGTTTAGATGCCCTATATTGAGCATCTGGTGAAGTGTGCGGCGGAATCCATGGCTCGCCATAATATGCCTCCCATTCACGCTTGAAACTCTCGGCATAGCCGCCGCGGACCCAAAATTCGGGCTCCTCTAGGTAGATTGCTTCTGCTCCCGCATCTATTGCTTTTTTAACACCTAAGCAGAGATACTTGCCGAAGGTTTCTGTTGGTGAAACGTAAGGAACATCTGGCCCATGGAGAATTGGATTGCCATATTTATCCTTTTGTGCTTCATCTTCATGGCTTTTGCCGTCCCAGCGGCCGTGGAAGTAGTCTTGATAATCTCCCCACGCGACGCCGCTCATTAGGTGTACTCGATATCCCTGGTCGCGCCAACCTTTGATTCGCTCAGCAACGTTGCCGCCAAAACCATAGACTATTGCGACATCGGATTTTAGGTCGACCTGTGGACTGAAGGGGCTGGCTATCTGAAAACTAGTTCGCTCAAGATATTGTTTTGGGTCACGCATCTTTTCACCACTCACCTTGCTGGTTATTAAAACAAAAAACGCTAGTATGGTGGTAGTCCAGCTATAATGCTTCATGTGATTGGAAACCCCGATTCAAAGATAAATGTTATCTTTGCAAATTAAGTTATTCGCAGGCAAACTATTAACCTGCAATTATTTTTTAATGCGCAGTTTAGGTAAGTTTCTTATTGGGTATCAACAAAGTGTACGCTTGACAAAATTAAAACCAAGCGTTATATTTAGTAATAATATGCGGCCATTATTAATGAGGCAACTTAAGCAAAGCCCTATTAAATGACTTATATTTAGATGATAGCCAAAATAGTTGTAAAGGAGGTGTTTGAAACCTTAGGGTTTTTGGGTTAACGGCAGCTCAAAATATAGTTTCAAAAAAGAGGCAGACTGAAATGAAGAGTTTTATTATTGCTCTTTTGCTGCTGGCTTCAGCGCTATCGGTTTCGTTGGCGCAAATCCCAGGAGCGATATGGACAACCGATGCTGATTGCCTGGCAGTCAATCGCAACATCTTCTATGCAAAAACCGACGTATATCTGAACGGCGGGCCATCAGGCAAAGGTGGCTTAGGCTTGCCTGATGGGAATTATTACTACCAAGTTACTGACCCATCAGGCTCGGTGTTGCTTAGTACTGCACCATTGGAAGAGCGAGTAGTTGAAGTTGTTGGTGGATGGATTACTAGCTGCAAGCAGCTGTATCCATTCGATGACACTCCAAACCCTGGCGGGGAGTATAAAGTATGGGTGACGGCAGTTGCAGACTATGACCCGCTTGACCCTGCTGCGGTTTTTGGGTTCGTGCCAGCGAAGTCAAAAACCGACAACTTCAGGGTAAAGAGTAGTGAGGATGGTGGTGGTGTTCAAAGTTTCTTTAGTTTGTCAGGATATAAATATTATGATCTTGATTTAGATGGAGAAAGAGATACCACCGAAGGAGGAATACCTTATTGGAAAATAGCCTTATTTGAAAACTCGATTTCACCAGAAAACCTGGTGGGAATACAATGCACTTCCCCTGGCGGGGATGGTGTGCTACCTGGCTACTATTTATTCCCAAATTTAGCGCCTGGCACATATGTTGTAGTCGAGTTGATGCCTTTGGGTCCATGGCTGCAAACAGGTCCAAAGGAAAGCAGCATTGACCTGAACCCAGATCCTATGGTTACTGTCACTACCAGCAAATACAATGATCTCGGCGTTGTTTACATCGTTGTCGTGGAAGAAGGCATTCAGAATCTTTACGCTGTCGAAAATATTGACTTCGGCAACATTTGTCTTGGTGCTGGTGGTGGGAAAACGCTGGGCTTCTGGACGAATAAGAACGGCCAAGCAATACTCCAAAATCCAGAGAAATGGAGCATAGTGGTGGGGTCTGGCGCTCTGAGTTGTCCGGTTTTAGCGGGCCTGCCTTATACAAGAGCTGAAGCGCCTTATCTTAATAGCCCAGGCGAAATTAAGCGCTTCCTAATAAATGCAAATGCCGTAGACATGAGATACATGCTTGCTGCTCAGTGGCTCGCTATGGGGCTAAATGTTCTGGTGGGCGATGTTAATCCGAGCTCAATAATCTATATGGGCAATGGCACGTTCAAGACAATTATCGAAATCCTCGATGACGTTTGTACTAACGGTGCCTCGTGGGACCGAATGACGCAGGAGTATTTTAAAGACGCATTGGACAAAGCAAACAATAACATGAACTTCGTCCAGCCCGCGCCCTGCCCGGTGGTTTATGACGACACACTCCCACCTTGCCCTGGAATGTAATTCGACTCACAGGTGCTGCGGTGATGCCAAACCGCAGCACCTGAACCACATGAGTAAGAGCAATCAATAGCCGCTTTGAAACCCAAAGTCCATGTAGGAATCTATAGCTTTATATCCACAAGGCCGGTTACACTAGTTTGGGGTACCCGACTTATGCGCTGAACCAAGTTCTCACTAGAAACCGGCACCAAAACTTTTGCTCTTATTGCATTGCCGAACATCCCTTCTATTTGTGCAACAGCTGTGACCTTATCCAGTTGATCTCGTGAGCCAGTTACTAGCGCTCCTCCAACTCTGGTGCCACTTCCAACGCTAATTATTGGCACGACTTTCTGGCTGGTGGCTGTTGCGGAAGTCTCTGCTTCTCCTGCGAAAAGTGCTGATTTGAGATTGCTCTCCCACTGCCGAGCTAGAAGGAATGGCGTTGTCTGGTTTATCCTAGCATGTGGCTGGTCTGCCGTAATTATAATCTCGGAATTTGCTAGAACAACATCTTGGCCATTTATGCGTCCGGTTGTAAAGTCTTCAGGTTGAATATGTTTTGTCACTATGTTTTTTAATCTTTGTGCAACAATCTCAGCTCTGCGTGCTGGAGAAAGTCCGCCAGCAGTTGTCCTGATTCTGAATATAACTTGGCTATCAATTAATACTTCGCCCACTTGCTGGCCGCTTATGATGGCGCTTCTGGAAGTAATCTCGGGGTCAGAAGTCGCCTGGGCGAAGGCAAGTGACAATGTCGCTGTTTTGTCAAGTCTTGAGGCGCCAATTAATGCATATGCCACTACAATAATTAAAGCCGACATAGCAATCAAAACTTTCCTTTTCATTTTCTTCGGTTTCTCCTTTCACGGTTGCTAAATCTTGAAGTCGAGAATCGCCGAGACACCTACTCCTTCGATGCGCCGCATATTCTTTAATGGGTTTGTTGTGTCCATCGGGAAAAGTAGCCTTGCGCGGGCATTTGATATTTGGGTCTCCGCCTGACCAACTCCCCTCACATCATCTACTTTGTCTGTTGGACCGACAACTTGAGCAGCTCCAATATATGCGCCTGAGCCGACCGAAATTATTGGCACAACCTTAGTAGTGCCTTCCCATTCCACACCATTCTGGCTTGCAAGCTGATTAACAAATCTGTTTATGTCGTTGCCGAAAGTTCGGACAACATATGCAATGCCAAACAATTTGAGCGCACGTTCGACTAAAGATTGTCCTTGCACGGTTGGTAGGCAAATGCTAAATGCTACTACTACCGCTAAAGTAATACAGATAATTTTGTATGCAACCATCTTATTTCCACCTCGATAACGTTTGGTTTTTTGGCTTATACCCTTTAACCTAATTCGCGAAACTGGCAGATTCGCTAAGGACAGCTTGTGAAAATCACGCCTAGATTGCTACAATAGTGCGGTGTTTCAAAATATGACGGAATTTCAGGCGATAGTATTAGCAGCAGGTAAAGGTCGCAGGATGAGGTCCAAGGAGCCAAAAGTACTTGTATCTCTCCTTGGTCAGCCTCTGGTGTGTCACGTGCTACATAGACTAGCAGAAGTTGGGATAAAGCATCCGATAATTGTTGTTGGCGTGGGGGCCGAGCAGGTTAGGCAGACTTTGGGCGATAATTACTTATATGCTTTTCAACAGGAGCAGCTTGGCTCGGGCCATGCCGTTCTCTGTGCTGCGGAGCTTGCACGCGGCAAGTCTCGCAATCTGCTGGTTTTGTGCGGTGACAGCCCCTTGTTCAAAACCAAAACCATTCGTTCTCTTATGGAAGCCCACTTATTTGAGAAGCCAACTATTACATTGGTTTCTGCAGTACTGGATGATCCCAGAGGCTATGGGCGCATTATTAGGGATTCAAACGGCGAGATTATGGCAATAGTGGAAGAAGTAGACGCTACCGACGAAGAGAAGGCTGTCAAGGAAGTCAATGGTGGGTGCTATGCCTTTAATGCAGAGTGGCTGTGGGATAATCTTAACCTAATGACGGAGAATGAAGCTGGTGAGAGATGTCTTACTCAAATGGTCGATATTGCGATAAAGCAACACAGGCGGGTGATTTCCGTGTCCGCAGAACCTGAGGAAGTGTTGGGCGTTAATACATATGATGATCTAGCTGCTGCTGAGCGCATATTGGCTAGCCGAAGCTAACCCTACGTTTACTGCCGCAAAGTACTAGGCGAACTTACAATCCATCATCTACTCTGCCGAGAGCTTGTCTAATACGAACTGCACTTCGTGACGTTGAAATTATAAACTTTATAATTTCGCCATACATCCTCAGCCTTGCCCAAGTGCCGTGAATTCTCCCCAGCTTTTCTTCTTTCATCGGATGCGTCATTCCTGGGAGCGGAACGAATACTGTTATGAGGCCTTTTTGTGAAGCATATCTCCCCAATGCAATCTCGGCACCGAAGCGTGCTTGTTCTAAACCAGGAACAGAGAGAACGTGCTTGCTGTAAATCGCACGCTGACCTGAGATAAAAGGTGCTAGGCTCTGAGCCCAGTCAGTACGCCACCTACCACCTTTGAAGATGCCAATGCTCATATCTGCCCTGCCTTCTAATACTGGTTGCAAAAGTGCCTCCGCAAGGTTGGGAGTTAGGCCGATTAAGTCGGCGTCGAAAAATGCAACGATATCTGCGCTAGCGCACTTAACGCCGGCGACCAAGGCGGCGCCTTTGCCAAGATTGCGAGGCAAGCGAATGGCAGTAACTCCGGGATAGCTAGCTGCTACCTCATAGGTTCTGTCTGTAGAGCCATCACTTACCACTACTATGTCATCTAATTTGCGACATTGCCGGAGCGCGTCGAGCACAGCTCCTATCCGGTGCTCTTCATTGTACGCTGGGACAATAGCGGCGACTCTCAAGTTATTCTCCTTCTTGTGTTCCATCATAACAGGAAATTGTGATGCTACTCAGCCCTTCCGGCGCGCAAAGCGTCGTAATATTCTTGAGCCCGCTTGATGCGCTCTGAGGTTACTGGGTGCGTCCTAAATATTTGTTCGAACCGCGAGGGTTGGTCCTTCTGTCTCTGGAGAAGGGAATTAAAGAAATTGATTAGCCCTTGTGGGTCATACTTTTGGCAGCGGTACATATACTTAATACCAAGTTTATCTGCCTCAAACTCTTGCTTCCTGCTCCATCGGAGAAATTGCAGATTTGCGAAAAGAGTTGCTATCTCCTTTGTTTGACCCTTTGTTAGTGTGCCGATTAATAGTTGCGCTTGTATCTCCCTGCCCAACATTTGAGCATGGTGTCTTGCAGCTATATGCCCGATTTCATGGGCGATAACGCCGGCAAGTTGGTCGGGTTTTCCTTGGGTCTCATCTATTAAACCCTTGTATACATAGACCCATCCTCCAGGGAGCGAAATAGCATTCACATCCTTTATGTCAAGGATTTTGAACGTGTAAGTAAGGTCGGGCCTGTCTGAACAACGCTGTGCAAGATCTTGACCAATTTGGTTTATAAATGCATTTAGGGCAGGGTCTTTGTTCACTGGATATCTGCTCTCTATTTGTTGGGATGCTTCTTGGCCAATTTCTATCTCTTGACTTTTGCTGACTAGCGACTCAGGTTTACATCCGCAAACAAACAGGCTGACGATTGCTATAATAAAAAGCGTGAAAAGCATGCGTTTGAGGTTTGTCACCTTGTTCGCCCTCCTTTGCTGTCGTTTGTGGGCGGCCTCGATTGGTTACTCCAAATCTTTTCTAAGGCATTGCTAGTCTGGTCAAGCTTTTTTCGAAGGTCTTCAAGCATCGTCCAGCTAGGTTTTTCAGTAAATCGAGGTAGCCGGTCTAGCTTCTGCAGGCTCTTTTGCAATTCGACCTTTGCAGTCTTAAAGTTGCCGTTTGTAATTAACTTTGTTGCCTGCTCGATATGTTTACGGGCTTCTTCTACTAGCGCAAAATTTGTAGACTGAGTGCCAGCAGTTTGCTTAACCGCCCTAAGCTGGGCAACCTTGATTTGCAGGGCCAAAACTTGCGTTTTCAATACCGATACCTGCCATGCATTGTATATAGATAAGGCAATGGCGACCGTAGCCAGGCTCATGAGAAACAGGCTGGACATACAGCCGCGATATCGGCTACCTCCCATTCATACCTCCGTCATTCGTATACCCCTGCTCTGTGTGTGCAAAACCAAGAGCAATTGCCTGTCATTATACCAACAAGGTGATGTTGGTGCAACTACTTGCTACCTTGAATTCCTACTTTCTATAGCTTCTGAGTAAGGACCAGCTATTACCAGAGTGTACCTGTCAGGATGTAGATATTTCTTTGCCATTGCGTTAACTTGTTCGAGAGTGACCGACCGATATAGTTTCTGGTAGTTTTGGATATAATCCATTCCCAGACCAAAGAACTCTGCTGCCCATAGGATATTCGCAATTGAGGAGTTCTTT
Organism: Armatimonadota bacterium; assembly: GCA_023511795.1. NCBI lineage: Bacteria > Bacillati > Armatimonadota > Armatimonadota bacterium. The sequence continues at coordinate 8,998 of JAIMAU010000023.1, forward strand.
TCTAGTCGTACAGGAAAAACGCCGGTGATGTAGTCAATTGCTGTTTGAACTTCTTCTTTTTTTGCGCCGTTATTCCGCATGAGGGTGATTTGCTCAATAAGGACCTTGATTGCTTTTTCGACATTCTTGGGATTTGTTCCCAGTTTGGCATACCATGGCCCTGCTCCAAGGTTTGCTTCGAAGGTGCTGTAGACATCGTACACGAGCCCCATTTTGTCACGAATCTCATCACCAAGTCTGCTGCCAAGAGCGCCACCGCCTCCTAGCACAAAGTTCATTACCATTGCGGCATAAAAATCTGGGTCGGTACGTTTTAACCCCCCTGCATAGCCAAGTATCACATCTACTTGTGATTTGTCTGCCATGGGAATTATTTTCTTTTCTATCTCTGTCTGTAATGGCACGTCCGGAATCACTGGCCGCTCTCCAGAGGCGTCGGTATTCCAATCACTGAAATAGGCCTTAATTTTTTCAATGGCTTGCTTGGTGTCAACGTCGCCGACTACAACCAGAATCATTCCTTTTGGGCTATAGCGAGACTTGTAGAAACTTACAATGTCTTCGCGCACAATTGCAGATGTATTTGCTAGCTCTTCCTCGATTGTTAGTGCATGATATGGGTGGTCGGAAGGGAAGATTGCGCCTTTGAACGTACGAAAGGCAAGGGCTTCTGGACTATCTTCCTCTTGCTTGATTGATGAAAGCCGGTGCGCCTTCACTTTCTCGAATTCGTTTGTTGGAAACGTTGGGTTTTTTAGCACATCGGAGAGTAGGTCAAGAAGTTTGTCGAAGTATTTTGAGAGTGCATAACCTGTGAAGTTTGCCGATTCGGTGGATGCATTGGTATCCAGGCTCATACCTACAAAATCTTTCTCTTTCGCAATTTGGTCTGCACTTCGTCGAGTTGTGCCTTTCATCAGCATTTCTGCTGTCATTTCAGCCAATCCATGCTTGCCTGGTGGATCAAAGGCACTTCCTGCGTTAATACTGCCCTGTATGCCGACTGTTGGGTTGCTTCGGTTCTCATGGACAATGATTACTATGCCATTATCCAAAACGACTCTTGTGGGCTTGATGGAGGGCAATGTCGGTTTAACTTTCGCAATTTTAGCCTTACTTGGTGGTTGATTCTGCGATGACAATTTGACAAAGCTAGCATTGGGGATAGTTTTCTTTTGGAAAGAAGGTTGACCGAAATTGGCTTGCCATTTGTTTGCTATCAAAACAGGATGGACGAAGACAGAATCAGTGCCGTCACAAGCTGTTGCCTTATTTTCTGTGGGTCGGTATGCCGCATACTTGAATTTGAGCGGCAGACATTGGCCTCCGACTTCTGCTGGGTGTTTTCCTTCAGGTATAAAAGTGACAACCGTTCTGTTTTTCTCGGTGAAGTATTTCTTGGCGACCCGCTGGATGTCGTCTTTAGTTATCTTTCGCACATTTTCAAGGTACCGTTCCACAAAGCGCCAGGAAAATATGGTTTCAAAATACCCAAGCTGGCGTGCCTGATTTGTAACGCTGTCATTGGTATAGACAAAGCTAGCCTCAAGCTGGTTGAGTGCTTTTTGAAGTTCTTCATCACTTACGGGTTCTGTCTTAAGCCGTTCTATTTCTGCTACGAGGGACGCCTCAACATCCGATATTTTTACCCCATCTTTTGCGGTTGCGCCTAAGATGAAAAGATTTGGGTCTTTGCTAATCGATGCGCTCGCCCATGCTGATGTTGCAAGTTGCCTGTCAACGAGGGCTTTGTACAATCGGCTGCTCGTCCCGCTGCTTAGAATAATCTCTATGACGTCAAGTGGATAGATATCAGGGTTGCCAATTGCAGGGGTGTGGAATCCGATTACTATGCGTGGAACAGCACCGGCTTTTCTGACAACCGCACGCCTTTCGCCGATTTGTTGTTCTTCTTTTGCTGTAACCTCCGGCGGTTTTGGCCCTGCAGGAATCTTGCCGAAGTACTTCCTAACCATTTCAATCGCTTTATTAGTCTCAAAGTCTCCAACTATTACAATAGTTGCATTGTTTGGCTGATAGTAGGTTCTATAGTATTTGTAAAGGTCAGCGCGAGTAATGCTCTCTATATCATGTCTGCGACCTATTACTGGCCAGAGATAAGGATGTGAACGGAAAGCTAGCGAATAAAGTTCGTTGTAGACCAGACTCTCTGGATCGTTTTCATCTCCTTCGAGCTCAGAACGAACGACAATCCGCTCTGCTTCCAGTTCTTTTGGGTCAATTAGACTATTTACCATGCGGTCGGCTTCTATTTGCATGGCTAGCTCTAGTTTTTCGCTGGAGAGAGTCTCCCAATAGAAGGTGAAATCTCGCCAGGTAGCTGCGTTGCTTATTCCACCGTTTCTGCGAATCAGGTCGTCAATCTCACCCTTCTTAAAGGTTTTTGTGCCTTTGAACTGCATGTGTTCAAGAAGGTGGGAGAGCCCTGTCTTGCCGAGCTGTTCGTTTCGCGATCCAACTTTGTACCACACCATGAAGCTTACGACAGGTGCGGCATGGACCTCTTTTGTGATGACTTTCAAGCCGTTTGGAAGGACAGTTTCGCGAACCTGTGTTGCAAACGCCGGTATACATGTAAGCAAGGTTGCAAGTATCAGGATTGGGATAATTCTAACGGCTCTTGCTTTCAAAGATATTTCCTCCTATGAGCGAACTCTGGGGTGATATTATAACAAAAAAGCCCACTCTAATCATTGGGAGTGGGCTTTTCGTTGAATACGATTTTGTCTTATTTGGATGTTGCCGCATCCCGCTGACAGGCTGGGCACATCGGGCGGCCAAATACTTTTGTGCTATAGGTAGCTTGTCCTTTTGTTATTTCTCGACCGCATCCTTCTGTTGTGCAATAGAAGTGTTCCGGCTCTTTTCCTGTTGAGCCGCTCTTAGCTCCTGCTAGGAGTGGTTCACCGATTGGAAGAGGTGAATCAACTATCCGCTGACCTTCGTCGAGCTCAGGCGCAAACTGCGTCCCAAAGCCGCATACAGCGAGCGCGCGTCCTATGGAGCCTGTCTCAGCCTTCTCGACGTAGTCCGAGAATCCGTTTGAGGTTTCCATTTTTGTGCCTTTTGCCATCAGGCGTCCTTCGGCGTTATAAACGAGAGCCTCGAAGATTGCATAACCTTTATCAACGTCAATTGCAACTGGCCTGGTTTCAATTCCCCAATCAGGATGTTCTTGGCGAAACCAAACCAACCTTGAAGCTACCGGCAAGTATTCTTTGCCACCTTGTACTTTGATTAAATGTTTCTTTACGTCGAATGCCATCTCTACACTTACCTTTCTAACCACTTACACAAGCTTAAAATGCGAAATGATGCTAAAGAATCTATTGCTGATACCAATAATTATAGAGGTTTTGTGACTTTTATGCAACAGCAACAATTGTAAATAATTGACAACGAAAGCCAAGTAGTATCTATAGTAGCATGCTTTCTTACCCTTGGTTGACACCCTTTTCCAAGCATGTTAGAATATGACGCCTTGTAGGTAGCTCATTGAGGAAGCTTTATAAAACTCAAGGTGGGTGTGCAAAAAGCTGCTTGATGGGGCCTGGGATGTTTCATATTTGCGCAAAATTGGGTAATTCCTCCGCCGGAGGGACGGATAGATGCAATTTTTTGGCCTAAGAGGTTCAAGCTTGTGTTTCCTTAGCGAATCAAAATTCGCGCGAAAGGTTTTTCCGTGCATTGCCGCTGTCGCATTAATCTTTGCGATGGGCGTAACCGCGTCTACTCAAAGTGCAAGGCAATCTGTTTTGGTTTCGATTACATGTGATGGCCAAACTTGGGAATATGTCTCCTGCCGGGGAACGGTAGGAGAGATTCTCAAAGAAGCTGGCGTTGAGATTGGCAAAAAGGACCGTGTCATACCTAGCCTGAGCACGCCGGTAAAACATAGAATGGCAATCCAGGTCATTCGAATCGAAGAAAAAATTGTTGTTCAGCGTGAGCCTATTCCTTATAAGACTATAACGAAATTCAATCCTCACTCGCGCCTTGACCGCGTCGTACTTCAGAAGGGCGTTGCCGGAGAGAAAGAGGTAACCTACAAGGTTATTTACAAGAATGGAAAAAAAGTTTCAAGTGAAGTTATTGGTGCAAGGGTTCTTCAGAAGCCACGGAGCGAAGTTGTTTCCATATCGAGGGGCGCTTTGCTTGCATCACGTGGCGGGTTCGTCAGATGTCTCCGTATGCGCGCTACTGCCTATGCACCATATGCGTGTGGTGGCAGCAAAAGCGGGCGTACAGCATGTGGCATGAAGGCCGGAAAAGGTATTGTTGCGGTTGACCCGCGTGTGATTCGGTTGGGCACCAAGCTGTATGTCGAAGGATATGGTTATTGTGTGGCTGGGGATGTCGGCGGCGCGATAAAGGGCAATCGCATTGATCTTGGCTTCAATACATATCGAGAAGCTATTCGATTCGGCAGTCGGTGGGTTACCGTTTATATTTTAGAATAGCCACTGGGTTTACTTTCAACTGCAAATCGGAAGCAGGAACTTTACAAAGGCCATGAGCCACCGACTGATATGTGCTTTTATCTGCCATGCGCTCAATTGAATTGACGTCCCCAACCAGACTAAATGAGCTTTTTCGCCAACATGGCTTCTCCCCCAAGAAGCGATTTGGTCAGAATTTCCTTGTTGACTGGAATATCCTAAATAAGATTTTGGATGCCGCCGACGTTCGAGAGGGCGACCACATTCTCGAGATTGGCGCAGGTGCCGGCACGGTCACGCTTGCCATGGCGGAGCGAGGCGCAAGAGTAGTGGCTGTGGAAATCGACCGTGCTCTGCTTGATATTCTTTCAGAATTGTTTGCTGACCACTCAAATGTTAGAATCGTTCATGCTGACATTCTAAGCCTCAACCTTCCTCAATTTCTTTCCAGCCAATTTGGGTCGGCAAAGATAAAAGTCATTGGCAATTTGCCTTACTATATCACGAGCCCAATTATAACCGAGCTTCTCCTGGCGCGTTCACAGATTGAACTAATCGTACTTATGGTCCAAAAAGAAGTTGCCGACCGCCTGAAAGCCTCTCCAGGTACAAAAGATTACGGTTCGATGAGTGTTTTTGTGCAGTATTATTCGGAAATTGATGTCATTGCTTATGCGTCGAAGACCGTTTTCTTTCCTCGACCGGATGTATCAAGTGCGGTAGTCCGACTGACGCCTCGGAGTGTGCCGCCAGTCAAGGTTCCAAGCGATGAGTCGTTCTTCGCAGTTGTGCACTGTGCATTTGGACAGCGGCGAAAGACATTGCTCAACAGCTTGTCCGACTGCCAGGCTCTCGGGCTCTCAAAAGACCAAGTCTTGCAAGTGCTTCAAAAGGCGGGTATTGATTTTTCCCGCCGCCCTGAAACCCTTTCCCTTGAAGAGTTTGCCCAAATAGCCTCAGCCTATTCTAGCTTGGAATAAGGGGAAACCAAATGGGGTAGGTGCTCTGGTTAGGTTGACAAGAGGCATATGCATACGTATACTTAACGAGTGAATTCTAATAGCGAAACAGCCATCATTCATTCGTATGCTAAGGTAAACTTGACGCTCGATGTGCTTGACTTGATGCCCAACGGCTTCCACGCAATTGAAAGCGTAATGCAGACTATCGCCCTGCACGACACGATTCGGCTTTCGCTGGTTGAGCCTCCTGGGGTCCGGGTGGTTTGTGATTTGCCAGATATCCCGACCAACGAGCGGAATTTAGCATACCGGGCGGCCGCGCTTTTTCTAGAAAACCTGGGCGTAAAGCTGGGAGTCGAAATTCAACTTAAGAAGCGGATTCCGCCTGAGGCAGGTCTTGGAGGAGGAAGCAGCAATGCCGCTTCCGTACTTAGAGGTTTGAATCAGCTTGTTGCAAATTCGGAGCTCAAGGTTAGCGGGGATGGAGGTTTAAGTCTTAAAGCTATGATTGACCTTGCCGCAAGAATTGGCTCAGATGTGCCTTTTTTCTTAGTTGGCGGAACAGCGTTTGTTCGCGGCAGAGGTGAGGATGTCGAGCCACTGGCGGACATCCGGCGCTGGTGGATGGTCATTGTGAAGCCGCCATTTGGGATTTCTACTGCCTGGGCGTATAGCCGCTTGGATGAGATGCGTGCGGAATGCGGATGGCGGGTGCGCAAGGAACAAGGTACAGCTTCTGCACGTATGTTGGATTGTATTCGGGAAGACTGCGATGACCTTCCAAACCTGTTAAGTAATGATCTCGAGGCCCCTGCTCAAGAACGTCATCAGGAGATAGCTACCATCAAAAGGGCTTTGATAAAAGAAGGCGCAAAAGGTGCGCTTATGTGCGGAAGTGGTTCGGCTGTGTTTGGTCTTTTTGAAGATGAAGGCTCAGCTCAACAGGCTGCAAAGAATCTTAATTTTAGATTTGGGAAAGTATTCAAAACACACACGATTGGCCGAAAAGAAGCGCTCGGGTCCAATTTCTTTGAACAAGCTTAGTTTTGGCTTGATTTCGCCCAGAACCCAATGAGAAGATATTATGGCTAGCAAGAATGAAAGCTATTCATTGCCCGCATTTATAATAGCAGGTGCGCCTGCCGAGCCGGAATTCGAGCGGAGGTACGGAGTAAAGTATCGATGCGAGGTACCAATCGCCGGTAGAGCAATGCTTCTCCGTGTATTGGATGCGTTATCAGCATCGCCTAGAGTCAAGGGTATCTACATAATTGGGTATGCCGATTCAATCGAAGGAGCTTCCATCCTAAAGCCTCGGGGCAGTTTCTTAGATAACCTGCTAGTTACAGTGGAAGCAGAGCCCGCAGCTAAGCGCCTTTTAATTGTCACATCGGACATTCCAATGCTGACTTCAGCTGCGGTTACTAGTTTCATCGAACTTTGTGGCGACATGAGCGCAGATTTTTACTACCCTATAATCCCCAAAGAAGTGAATGAACATCGCCTGCCAGGCATTCGTAGGACTTATGCCAGGCTTGCCGAGGGTATGTTTACTGGTGGAAATATGGTAATCATTAATCCTCGAATGGTGCTACAAAATGCAGGAATCATTGGTGATATACTTTTGGCTCGAAAGCATCCTATGAAAATTGCACGGCTTATTGGACTTGGAACTCTCTTCCGCGCTGCATTCGCACAAAAGGTGTGGCCTGGAGCTTTAAGCATTGCGCGGTTGGAGCATGTAGCCGGTCGCATTTTTAATGGTAAAGTAAAAGCTGTGCCTGTCGAATTCCCCGAGATTGGCGCCGACGTAGATTCGCCAGAGCAGGCGGAAACAATCGAAAGGTTGATTAAGCAGAAGCAGGAAGGTGAACGCAGATAGGAAGGATTCTTGAGAAGATAACTAAGCCTGCGGACCTAAAAGGTCTTTCGGCAGAGCAACTGAACAACCTTGCCGCGGAGATTCGAGAGGAAATAATTAACGGCGTGGCAAAAACCGGTGGTCATCTCGCTTCGAATCTTGGAGTTGTTGAGCTAGCCACTGCTCTATATGCATCCTACGATTTGCCGAAAGACATTGTTATATGGGATGTAGGACATCAGTGCTACCCCCATAAGCTTCTTACTGGCAGGTATCAAAACTTCAAGACTCTTCGGCAGTTCGGTGGCATAAGTGGTTTTCCAAAGCGGAGCGAAAGCCCATATGACTTCTTTGGAACCGGTCATGCTAGCACATCTATATCGGCTGCCCTTGGATTTGCAAAAGCCCGCGATCTAAAAGGCACAAAAGAGCATGTGGTTGCAGTAATTGGCGATGGTGCGCTCACTGGTGGGCTTGCCTGGGAGGCACTAAATAATGCTGGCCAGCTCAAGACGAGCCTGACGATTGTCCTTAATGACAATGAAATGTCTATTTCAAAAAGCGTGGGCGCGTTTGCAACTCATCTAAGCAAGCTACGCATGCTTCCGCTCTATAGGAAGATGGAGCATAGGGCGAAGGAAGTCATCGAAAGCTTGCCGGTAGGCGGTAAAACGATATCTCGAACTGCTGAGGGCATCCTTCATGGTGTGACACACTTGATTGGGGCACAAGCTGGTATTATATTCGAAGAGCTGGGCTTTACATATCTCGGTCCAATAGACGGCCACGACATTGGGTTGCTTCTTGATGTTTTTTACCATGTCAAGCAGATTGATGGCCCTGTCATAGTCCACGTCCTAACTACCAAAGGCAAAGGGTACGAACACGCTGAAAATAACGCACGTATGTTCCATGGAATCGCGCCATTCCAAGTGAAAGACGGCAAGGTCGAGCAAACACCAAGGTCGCTTACTTATACTGAGGTATTTGCCAATGCCTTGGTTGACCTTGCTGAGAAGGACGAGCGAATAGTTGCCGTGACGGCGGCGATGCCCGATGGCACAGGACTAAGCAAGTTTGCTGAGAAATTCCCCGAGCGGTTTTATGATGTCGGCATAGCCGAGCAGCATGCCGTAACATTTGCAGCTGGGCTTGCGGCTGCTGGACTAAGACCAATTGTTGCGGTGTATTCAACTTTCCTCCAGCGTGCATATGATCAAATTGTCCATGACGTATGCCTTCAAAAGCTCCCCGTTGTTTTTGCTATAGACCGTGCGGGACTAGTTGGCGACGACGGCCCAACACATCATGGTGCTTTCGATCTCTCATATCTCCGCCATATCCCCAATCTCGTTTTGGCGGCGCCAGCTGATGTCGCAGAGCTTTGGGATATGCTTGCACTTGCCTTCTCTTACGATGTGCCGTTTGCAATTAGGTATCCGAGAGGTTCGGCGATAGATATTACTGGATACAGGTCTTCAGAACCCAGTGTTTCGATGGGCATGGCAGAGTTGCTTGCCAAAGGAGATGATGTTTGTATAATTGCTATTGGTCCAATTGTGGCATCGGCTCTGAGAGCCAGGGATATCCTTCAAGAGTCGGGGGTTTCGGCGGCGGTGGTGAATGCTAGGTTTGTGAAGCCACTTGACTCCAAGCTGATTCTCAGCCTTGTGTCCCAATGCCGACGATTGGTGCTTGTGGAGGAGAATACAGTTCAGGGTGGCTTTGGTGGCGCAGTTCTTGAATTGCTCGCCGCCTCGGGAATGGGCGGTGTGAACGTCAGGCAAATTGGCCTTCCGGATGAGTTTGCCGCTCATGGTGCAACTTCAATGCTTTATGAACTTTATGGTTTGGATGCCGAGCATATCGCGGCAGTTGCTCTTGAGTTAGCAACAAGTAAGTCTAGCGGTCTTGAAATAAAAGAGATAAGGGGTTGAATATACGTATTATGTATCAGCCCGAATATCAAACAGCATATTCTCAAGTGCTAATTGAGCAGTGACATTTCCTGCCAAGTATCGCCGCGTGTCCATTATCGACTTAATTGCCGCTTGAAGTCGTTCTCTTGTATAGAGAACCACTTGCTCTTTCAAATCATCCACCATGTCAATATTGCAAACTGGCGCGTCGTTTCCCCGAATCTTAAGCGAAAGAAGGTCAGAATACCAGGAAAGGATGTAGTCCAGCAGTCTGTGGAGCCTTCCTATTCGCGTGCGTTCGTCGCTATCTGACTGTGTTCCTTCGGCCATCTTGCGAATTATCTCGGCGGTCTTGAATGCTAGTACTGGTGGCGAGGTGGGCCAATTGCGGATAAGTCCTAGGACAGCCGCTCGGTCCTCAAGCACCGCGGGGTCGGATGCCATGCGTATTGCTCGACCGATGGCGCCTTGTGAGCATGCAGCGATTAGCTTTACTTTTTCCTCGGGAAGGTCGAAATTTTTTCTTAACATCGCTTCGACTTCGGATGTCGAAGCTCGCATAAACCTTATTGTTCTGCACCTCGACCGGATGGTTGGCAAGAGCAGGGTGGGGTTGCAGGAGAGCAGGATGAGAACGGCATAGGAGGGTGGTTCCTCTAGGATTTTAAGAATTGCATTTTCAGAGCTGGGGTTCAAGGTGTCTGCCTGTTCGATAATTACAACAGACCAGCGGCCTCCGAGGGGTGCGAATTGAAGGCTCTTGATCATCTCTCGCATTTGGTCAATCTTTGTCTGGTCGCCTTCTGGGGTGATGATTCGGACATCGGAGTGTGTGCTGGCTTCTATCCGCCTGCAAGATATACATGTGCCGCACGCATCCTCATTATTCTCGGAGGTTTTGTTGACGCAGTTTAGCGCAGATGCAAATGCAAGGGCGGTTGCCGTCTTGCCAGTATTTGCTGGACCTACGAAAAGATAGGCATGGGCAACTTCGCCGCGGCGAAGCGAGAATTTAAGTGCACGAATAGCACCTTCTTGACCTTCAATGTCAGAAAACCTCATGTCAGAACCGTTCGAAGCGTTCTACATCCACAACAAAGACGACCGCGCCGCCGACAAGTACTTTTACAGGGCTTGGCATAAATACGCCTACCGGACCGGCATCTGGTGGGATGAAATTTGCATATTGCTCGCGGGTTTTGCAGCTATCTCGGATTACGCCAAGCAACTCTTCCAGCCGCTTTTCCTCAACGCCTATGAGGAAAGTGACGTTTCCATCGCGAAGAAAACCACCAGTGCTTGCCAGCTTTGTAAACTTGAAGTTTGAGCGGAGGAGAGCCTCCGAAATCCTTGCTTTGTCTCTGTCGTGGATAACTGTGATGACTAGTTTCATTTTGGCCTCCCAAAGGTATTATATTGGCAATCCGAGCTTTTCCGCAACATGGCGTAAGATTTCCTGGTGGACTGTCTTGACGTCGCGGGATGAATCTATGACGACAATTCTGTTAGGGTTTAGCCTTGCTTCTTCTAAAAAGCCGGCGCGGACTCGCTGATGATATTCGATGGACTTGCGCTCGATTCTATTCCACCGGCGCTGGCGTCGGAGGCCCGTCTCAACATCGACATCGAGGAGCAAAGTGAGGTGCGGCATCAAACCGTTTGTTGCAAAGTGATTTAGTTGACGAATTAGCTCTAAGTCGAAGCCACTGCCGTAGCCTTGGTATGCGGTTGTTGAGTCAATATACCTAGCGCATATGATGGTAACGCCAGCCTCAAGGCTCGGGCGGATTACTTTTTCTGTATGTTGGGCACGTGCGGCTAGATAAAGGAAAAGCTCGGTTCTATCGGTTATCTCATCGTCTGCTCCTTGAAGGAGAATGTTCCTAATTTTTTCGCTGATTGGGTCGCCGCCAGGCTCGCGCGTTAGCTTTACTTTGATTCCGTGTTTTATTAGGGCATCGGCTAGCATAATGGCCTGCGTCGACTTGCCGGATCCTTCTGGTCCTTCCAAAGTTATGAAATAAGCATCCACATATGTCTCCAAGTTATGTTTTTTCTTAAATAATTATAAATGAAAGCGGCTTAATTCTGAAATTTCCAGAAGCATTTGCCTAAGCCATACACTTTGACTCTTAGATCTCGGTTGTTTCCTGGGGACGCTGAGAGAAATTATGTTATGGTCTCATGATTCTTACGCGACGAAATGGCTCGGTTCCGACGCTTTCTGAGATGAGTTTATTTTCTGCGGCAAGTTGATGTTGTAGCCGCCTTATGTAACTGCTTTGCGGCATTAGTTCTGCCATTTCCTCGCCCGCGAGAACCCGTTCTATCGCTTCTTCTGCCTCACGGAGCGCAAGTTCTTCATTTTCGAATTCTGAAACTTTGAATATTGTCTTGAGAACCGTTGCTATTTGGGTGTATGTATTGCTCTTGACGATATATGTAGGAATTTCCCGTTCAGTAGCATCTTTCAATTTAGCGGGTTCTTTCCTAGCGTGCGCTTTGAGGGTAATGATTACATCTGCTTCTCGCCAGTCTTTTGTGATGTATGCCGGAACTTTGAGCTCTCGGATTGCTCGTTCGAGCCTATTTCTGCTTACACCATAGGGGAAAATTCGAACTGTCTGGGGTAGGGGTTTGGCTTGAGGAATGGGTGGTACCAGTGTGCCTACCTCTTCAGGAGCTCGCACATCGAGATCAGCTTCTTGGACAACCTCAACTTCGCCCTCCGGGTTTCTGATGCGGATTTCGGGGCGAGGGGGTGTGCCACGAAGGAGCTTATCTACAACCTTTGCCACGTCGTGGTGAATGGCTAGCTTGTCAACTTCCATGATTTCTATGACTATGTCGAATGTCGGTGGTGCTTTTCGCTCTAGCACCGTTTTTTGTGTGCCTCTTCGCTTTGCTTCCTCGTCGCTGAGGGTTACTGCTTGAATGCCTCCGACAAGGTCGGAAAGGGTGGGGTTCATCAGTAGGTTTTCGAGAGAGTTGCCATGGGCAGTTGCAATAAGCTGTACTCCTCGTTCAGCAATTGTTCGTGCTGCAAATGCTTCGGCTTCTGTGCCAATTTCGTCAATAACTATGACCTCGGGCATGTGATTTTCAACTGCTTCGATCATGACCGCATGTTGGAGCTCGGGTGACATAACTTGCATGCGGCGAGCGTGTCCAATGGCTGGATGGGGTATATCTCCGTCGCCAGCTATTTCATTTGAGGTATCCACGACGACGACGCGCTTTTTGAACTCGTCGCTTAGGACGCGGGCAACTTCGCGTAGCTTGGTAGTTTTTCCGACGCCTGGACGACCTAGCAAAAGGATGCTCTTACCGCTCTCCACGACGTCGCGAATTATGTCTATGGTGCCATATACAGCACGGCCAATTCGGCATGTAAGGCCGACTATCTTTCCTTGGCGGTTGCGTATGGCAGAAATGCGGTGTAAAGTGCGCTCGATTCCAGCTCTATTGTCTTTTCCGAATGCCCCAACCCGGGAGACTACATAGTCGATATCCTCAGAAGTAACTTCTATATCGCAAAGCTCCAACACCCTAAGTGGGAACCGGGCCTCGGCAGGCCGGCCGAGGTCAAGAACAATCTCCAGCAGCTCGTCCAGGTCTGGTTGGTCCTGAAGGCAAGCACGAATGTGCGTCGGCAGGACATCGAGTAGCTGATCGAGGTTGTCAGTAATTTGCTCCTGGCGCATGCGCGTCCTTTCCATTGAAATGTCTAATGATCAAAGGGGGTGCGCATCCCAAAAATTCCTTACCCAATATGCGCCGTTTACACAACTATGTTCCGCAAACTCTACGAAATTCCTGCAGAATTTGATAGCACATCAGCAATAATAGCAAGAGAGCGAACCTATTCTAAAGTCCGCTCTCTATGTCTTACATTATTCGCCACTTAAAAGTTGCATTAATTATTAGCTGGTTTTGGCCCAGACATGCGGCACCATACATTTCCAACGTAGCCGAGTTCATCAACGTTGTTATCCTTAAAAAGATAACGCTCATTTGTCATTGCACTTACGTGGCCGTCAATCCAGAGCACGTTGTTCAGGCCGTTGTGCCGTCCTGGTGGTGCTATGTAGTTCAAAGGCGGATTTGGTGTGGCAGCGAAGAATGTACCTTTTTGTCCGCCAGGCCAGCATGTTTCGGCTATTCGCACTGTTTGTGCGGGATAGCGTACCTTGCTTAATGGTACGACTCGAGCATCGCTTCCATCGGGTTTGTACCAGCCGCCGCAGTAGACGTTCATGCCATATGAGCGTTCCGCAGACCAGGAGGCTACTTCGTCCGCCTCAAAGCTTGGGCATCTGTAGATTTTTCCCAGGTTCGTGCCCGTCATCCTACCCCCTTCGATTTGTTTTAGATAGGGGTCAAGTAGTTGCGGCCAGTGGGCTCCTGCCCAGTCGAAAGGTGCGCCCCATGGAACGAGGACGTCATCCCAGTCAGACTGGTACATTTCGGCGGCTACGCCGAGCTGCTTTAGGTTGTTGGCACAAGTTGTCTGCATTGCCCTCTCTCGAGCTTTCGCGAACACAGGGAATAATATTGCCGCGAGAATGATAATAATTGCTATGACCACAAGCAACTCGATGAGGGTAAAGCCTTTCTTCCCACTCGCCATTTCCGATCCCTCCTTCTTTTAAGAGTCATTTATGAGAAGATAACCCAATTTGTAAGGTTTGTTCAGCCTTCTGCTTTCAATTGCTATCTTCTACCTTAATTCTACTACAAAGCTTCTCTTTAAGCAAGCTTTTTTTGCAATCTATGGCGGTTGGGACGGCACGAGTTGATTTTCAAGTTCTAAGATCTGAGAAAAAGGCGGGCCGTACCCAGTGCCCGCCTTTTTCTTAAATTGTTGCCAAGTTTACGCTCATTCTATTAATTATTTGCCGGTTTCGGACCTTCCAACCTGCACCATACGTTTGGACCACCTGGTCCTGTGCCGTTATCCCTGTGCATGTAGCGCTCATTTGTCATTGCGCTTACGTGACCGTCTATCCAAAGCACATTATTTAGACCATTGTGCCTACCCGGAGGAGCAACGCCATCCGTTCGGGTGGGGTACGGTGCAAAGAAGGTTCCCTTCTGAGCTGATCCCCACCATGTCTCGGCTATTCGGACAGTCTGCGCCGGATAGTGTACCTTTGAAAGCGGAACAACTACAGCGTTTTTCGGGTCGCTCATCCATCCGCCGCAGAAGGGGTTCATGCCGTATGAGCGTTCCGCAGACCAGGAGGCTACTTCATCTTCTTCTGCGCTGGGGCACTTGAATAATTTGCCCAATTTGCCTTCTGTATTCATTGTGTCGCCCAATATTTGCTTTAGATATGGGTTCAGCAGTGTGGGCCACATGCCCTGCCCCCATTGGAATGGCGCGCCATAAGGAACGAGGACGTCATCCCAGTCAGACTGGTACATTTCGGCGGCTACGCCGAGCTGCTTTAGGTTGTTGGCACAAGTTGTCTGCATTGCCCTCTCTCGAGCTTTCGCGAACACAGGGAATAGTATTGCCGCAAGAATGATAATAATGGCAATTACGACCAGCAACTCAATTAGGGTAAAACCCTTCTGTTTACCAACCATTTTTATTCCCTCCCATCTGTCCCCGTATTGTCTTGGGACTGTTGGAGAGCAGGGAACGGTTTGGGCTTAAACCATGCCCTGCTCCCTAAAAATTAATTATAATCTATCCCACAGCCTGTTGTCTGGGGCTTTTCCTTGTTCGCGGTTTCTTGGATCCTGGCTTCTATTGCCATACCAAAGACCTGCAGCAACAAGTTCTTGAGTGTCGCGCGTTGAAGTGTGCCCATCACACCAGGCGACATTGGTTTTGTTATTGTGCCTTGGTCTCACGTACTGATTCGCAGAAATTTGCGATCCCTTAGTATTAGTCGAGTCAGGGTTTGGTGGGACCGGGCTAACGTAGCCGTAGGGCGGAAAAGCCCATACCGTTGCATTCTCCACCAGCAGGATTGTCTCAGATGGGTTCACTATCCGTCCCAATCTGGCTGCTCCCCAGTCGAACTTGTAGCTTCCTGCATATGGGTTGGTTCTGGTATCCCCAAACTTATACGGCAAACCAAGGAACAGGAAATTATATCCGTAGCTAGCTTGGTCAGGCTGTCCTCTGCGAAGATAAACCTTCCAAACCTTACTTGCATCGGGGCATACAAAACAACCCCTCATTACGCCGTCTACTACCTCTCCCGATTTTACATAGGGATCAATCCGAGATACCCAGACCCGAGAAAGGAAAGCAGGATCTGCGCCTACTAAGGTATAATCCCCATTGTACCTATCCCTGGGTATCTCTGTGCAAGGGAAGCGTTCGTCGTAGTCCGATGTATACATCTGGAACGCTTTGGCAAGCTGATTCAAGTTGGACAAACACTGGCTTGATCGTGCCTTAGCCCTTGCAGATAAAAACACAGGGAAGAGAATCGCGGCCAAAATAGCAATGATTGCTATGACCACAAGCAACTCAATTAGGGTGAATCCTTTCTTTCGGTTTTTCATTTTCACCTCCTCCTCCTAAATCAGTTGATAATGCGGCGGGTGCTTAGAGCAAATGTTATACTCCTCACCACCCTTGGAGCGCGACTAGTGCAATTGCTAGTTTTTGCTCCTACTTCCTCTGACGATGTAACCACATCGCAGAGTTCCACAGGATGGTGACGGTCTCTTCAGGAGCAAGAGCATGCTAATGTATACGTTTTCATTAGCTCCAGCGCAATTTTCCCTTTGTCCTAGTCTACCAGATGTTTTTTCGTTTGTCAAGGAAATTTTTGCCCGATTAGAAACTACTTATAATCTCGCCGCAAGTTGCTCTACATACCAACCAAATTGTATATAATTAATGCACTTCCTACAATAGCCGCCGTTTCTGCTCGCAGAATTCTTGGGCCAAGCGACACCGTGGTCGCTCCGTGTTTCTTTGCGATATCAATTTCTTCGACTGTGAAGCTTCCCTCTGGACCTGTGAAAAAAGCAACTTCATTTACTTTTTCTATGTTTTGAACCGCGGCCCGTAAGGTTACTTCTTTTTCTTGCTCCCATGCAATAAATCTTTTGCCTTGGTTTTTTACCCGAATTATTGCATTCTCAAACGAAAATGGACCTTCCACGCTTGGCACGCGGGTTCTGCCTGATTGCTCGGCGGCTTCTCTGACGATTGCGCGCCACCGTTCAAGTTTTGTGTTCTGTTTGTCTTCGCTTATTCGGCGCACTGAGCGCTGAGCTTGCACAATCAGGAATTCTGATACGCCAATCTCTGTGCACTTTTGCAGTGCAATGTCCATTCTCTCGCCTTTGAGAAGGCTCAGGCCAAGCGTTAGACGGATGCTCGGTTCGGTATTCGGTATTCGGCTTTCAAGGATCTCGACCAAAACGCGGTCCTTTTCTATTTTCTGAATCCGTGCGATGAACTCCCTGCCGGAACCATCGAACAGGGCAATAAGGTCTCCAATTCTTAAACGTAGGACATTGCGTATCTGCCTGTGCTGGCTCCCACTTAGCCAAGCTTGGTTATCAAAAAACTGCTGAGTCGGTACATAGAACCGATGCATGTCCAGTCTCGAGAAGACCTATTTAGGCGCACGCGCTCGTTTGTTGCTTTATTTGGCTGGTGGTTTTACGGAAGATGCTTATTTGTGTAATCGTTTACACCACCTAGAGCACTTTTCGACACCTCCCGGGAAATATCCTTCATCCATTGGCAGGTTGAAAAAATTTTTTTCGTTCTTTTTCAGATTCTTCCCACCGGCCAGCGGTTGGTGTTTATTTTAGCTCTAAGTTAAGCAGCTTTCTCTATTTCTAGTACGTCGAGAATGGCAAGGACGTCAGCCATACTGAAAGGTTTTATTAGACAGGCAAACGCCCCTAATTTCATTGCTCTATCGACCAGCAAATCGCGGGGGTAAGCGGTAATGATTACGACTGGTGTAGTAGGGTGAGTTTCTCTGATTCGCTCGAGGGTTTGCGCGCCATCCATGGCAGGCATTCTCAAGTCTAGGAAGATTACGTCAATTTGTTTCCTTTTGAGGAGTTCCAGGGCTGTTTCAGCATTCTGGGCTCCAAAAGTCTGATACTCATTGCGTTCGAGAGCCTCTGTGAGCAGGCTTAATACCTGAGGTTCGTCGTCAACAATGAGAATGCTCGGTTTTGCCATGCGCGTTTCCCCTTATCTGAGGTGTGATGTCTGAGGTATATAGCCTCAGCTTAACACTGCACCCACATCGGTAATTATCGGCTAAAAACTCCTCAAACAAGAGGTTATAGCAACTAATTATCAGATTTTAATTTAATTTCAAGAAGTTTGCTTCAGACCGAGAAACCCTATTTGTCTGTTGACTGCATCTAGCAAGGCGGCTGCAGCTGCTCGGTAGGCGTCTTGCTTTACTATGGAGCTGCCAGATACCTTAATTTCCGCTTGCGGGGTGATAATAAGCGCTGTTACCAGTACTATGTCGTCATTAATGCCGTTCTCGATGAGGTTAATGCTGTCAACAACCACGCCATATCCTGCTGGGAGGAATTTGCAAACAGCTCCTGCAGTGGCATCGGAAACCAGGCGCAACGCATTTCTTCCGAGCGCAAATCCACTGCATGAATGTCCCTGGACAACCTCTCCTTGGGCAAGTTGAACTTCCGCAGTTGCAAGTGACCCACCCTCCCAGGAGAAGTTTAGTGCGCGTATTCTTAACCTAGAGCGTGACAAATCGATTGCAGGAATTTCGACAACTGGCGGCGTCGGCGCAGATTCGGGCTCAGCAGCCGCAGGTGGCTCGGCAATTGTTTTTTCACCGTTGAGCGAGGCTACTCCCGATTGCTTGCTTTTTGCTGCTGTGCATGCTTTGCTAGCGAGGTTAATCAGATTATCAAGCGTCGCCTCATAGTGAACGTCTTCTCTTTCTTTTGTTCGCTTGCCTCCATGAACTCCTATCGAACCTGTAACGGGTTCAGGGAGGTCGCCCGGAGGGGTCTCGCGCAATTTTTTCTCTAAACTATCGGCGAGTTCTCTTGCTTCTTTGCTGTTTCGAAGGGTGACTATTACGAACTCATCGCCCGCGTAGCGGCATAGGAAGTCGGTTCCCTCATCCGTGCCAGATGAAAGGATTTCAGCCACATGGCGAAGAACTTTGTCGCCGGTTATGTGGCCGTATTTCTTGTTGAAGTCGCCAAACTTATCTAGGTCTATGAAAATGACAGTGATCTCCTGCCCTCGCTTCAGGGCAGCAATTCCCCAATCACGCATTGCATCCGACCTGGGCAGCTTGGTGATTGGGTCGAATGATTTTCCCAACTCGGGCAGAAGGTCGCCGCGCGTCACAATGCCAACTAGCCGGCTTTCTTCCATCACGAGTAGCCGGTTTGCCCCGACTTTTGCCATCAAATCGGCAGCGTCGGCCACTGTCATGTCGGGAGGAACCGGCACGTATTCCTTATCCATAATATGCTGAACGGGCACATCTTCGTCTTTGCCAAGCAGGTCTTGATAGTCAACAATTCCAAGAACAACGCCATTGTCGACCACTGGCATGCCTCCGATGTTGTGACCTTTCATTAGCATTATTGCAGTCTTTATTTTGTTTGAAGGGACAAGTTGGATGACATTGGTTGTCATGACGTCGCGTACTGTCTTCATATTGGCTGGAGCTTACCTTTCCGAATTGAACTTCTGGGGAACCCCACATGCAGTATATCATGCAGGGCAGGAAATGTGTACTCGTAGAAATACTTGAAAGTAGGTTTCAATTGCGGATGGGGTAAACTTTAAAATAAAACGCTTGGAGGCGGACCTTATGGAAATCCTGGAATGTCAAGGTGCTAACGAGTTTATTCGCGGGCGTGAAGAGTTCCTTGCTTTTCTGAAGGATTGGATGGACCGCTTGCCTGAAGTGCGGATGCAGGATATAGTTGAGGCGGCGGGTGGGGCTGAGAATGTTGCGATTGTGTGCGTTGATGTAATTGTTGGCTTTTGTGGGAAAGGCAGGCTAGCCAGTCCCAGGGTTGCGACTATTGTTGAACCTATTGTTGAGCTTTTCAAACTCGCGTATTCGTGCGGCATAACTAATTTTGTGCTGCCGCAAGACCAACACCCAATTGATTCGCCGGAATTTAAGGCGTATGGACCCCATTCGATTGTAGGCTCGGAAGAGGCCGAGACAATGCCCCAACTTAAGGCGCTTCCATTTTCCGACCTTTTTGTCGTTTTTCCAAAGCAGAGCATAAATGCGGCGATTGATACGGAGTTTCCCAATTGGCTTGAGCGTCATAATAATATTAAGCGTTTCATTGTAGTTGGCGACGTCACGGATATATGCATATATCAAATTGCAACTTATTTAAGGGCAAGAGCGAATCAGTTCAAAATGGACTACGAAGTCATTGTTCCTGAAGACTGTGTGGATACTTGGGACACACCTCTAGCGGTTGCAAAAGAAATGGGCATAATGCCTCATGATGGGGACCTTTTGCATGCTGTATTTCTACATCACATGGCTCTCAATGCTATACAGGTCGTGCGGAGAATAACATAAAGGATGGTAAATAATGAGCCGATTTGTTGTTCAAGAACACCATGCTTCACATTTGCATTGGGACTTCAGGTTGGAGATGGACGGAGTGCTCAAGAGCTGGGCTGTTCCGAAGGGGCCTCCGGAATCACCTGGGATCCGGCGGTTGGCGGTCCAGGTAGATGACCATCCGCTGGACTATATAGATTTTGAGGGTGAGATAGCAGAGGGCGAATATGGTGCTGGAACGGTAACTATTTGGGACCGCGGCAACTTTGAACTTAAAGAGCGCAGTAAGGATAAGATTGTTTTTGACCTGCATGGAGAGCGCTTGAAGGGAGGATATGCGCTAATACACATGCGAGACAACCAATGGATTATGCTCAAACGCAAAGATTAGGGATGTGCACAAGACAAAGTGGAAAGTTGCTTTCGGCGGAAGATGAGTGTGCAATTTTGCTAACATAACCCTTAGTTATTTCTATCAGTGGTGGGTACTTAAATGCCAATATGTGGAAGGTTTAGGCAGTTTTACATTGGCGTTTTATAGATTAATCTTAAATTGAAATCCAAAACAAAGCCCCTGCTGGTCTTTCTGCGACTAATCAATAATTTATATTAGGTTTTGCGCCCTCTAATAGCCCTTGCGGATGAGCTTTTTACAAGATTCGAATTTTGCTTTCGGGTACCGTTTAAACCTGTTATACTAAAGTAGGGGGAAATAAGATGAAGGCTTCGGGTACATCGTTGGCCCAGAGATTGCTATGGTTAGGCCCGTTTGTTGTCGCTGTTGCCCTGGGGATATTGGTATATCTCCGGGCTGTGAGTGGGCCATTCATCTGGGATGATGAAGTGTTGGTCCAGCAGCTTGACATGTATACAGGCGAAGGTTGGCGGCAAATATTCACTACTGGGTTCTTAATGGACCCTTCAAGCAGAAAAGCTGCTTTCTACCGGCCAATAATTATTGCCTCTCTGCTTTTTGACCGTGCTTTGTGGGGTGATAATACTTTTGGCTACCATCTAACGAATCTATTCTTCCATGCAATTACAATTCTATTTGTTGGAGTTTTGACTTGGCAGATTCTCCGCAGTCGGATTGCCGCAATTGCGTCTGCGTTCTTATTCGCCGTTCATCCAATCCATGCTGATTCTGTATGTTGGATTTCTGGCCGTACCGATGTGATATGCGCTGCATTCCTTATCCCTGGAATATGCGCCTATATGGAGTATTACCGCAGTAAGCGTCGAGGTTTTCTAGTGCTTTCACTTGTGCTTATTATTCTTGCGCTAATGTCTAAGGAACTTGCGGTCCTGTCGCCAGTTTTAATAGCTCTTTCGGCGTGGGCATCGGGGGTTAGAGATTATCGGAAGTTGCTTAAAGATGCTATACCATACGTGGTACTTGCGGTTGTCTTCTTGGGCGTGCGGCATGTTGTTTTAAAAGAAGCCATGGCTCCATCGGTTCTTGTGCCGCTGAAAGCGCGCGCGGCAATAATAGGCTTTTCATTATTTGCACATTTGCAGATGCTTCTGCTACCTTGGACTGCAAAGCTTGGCTACGGATACTTGCCAAACCAAATCATCAACAATACTAGCCTGTTGCGCGGTGCCTTTGTATGCGCACTGGCGTTTTGTTTTTGGTCGATTAGTCTCACAATGCCCATACTATTCTTCGGCATGGCTTGGTTCTTGGTGACAATTGGCTTAATATCTGGTATTACCGGGCCATATCTGGCGGGTTTGGTAGCGCAAAGATTGCTGTATATCCCTTCTTTTGGATTAGCTGTCGTCTTTGGGTGGCTAATCACCAAGGCGGTGGAAAGCAGTAGGTATGTGCGCTATGCAGGTTTGGCTTTGGCCCTTGGTGTAATAGTTGCTTTTTCATTCTTAAGTGTCAAACAATCGGTTTTATATACAGACGATGTCATATTTTGGCAGCGATTTGTTAAAGATGTTCCTCTCAACCCCGCCGCATATTACAACCTTGGAATCGCATACGTGTCGAACGGCGAGCCAGAAAGAGCGATTTCTCATTTCCGAAGGGCAATCAAGCTTGCCCCAAGCATTGCAATAAACTATTATGCAATGGGACAGGCTTTGATTCAGCTAAATAGGGTGGATGAGGCTATTCCATATTTCGAGAAGGCGGCATGCCTAGACCCAAGTAATGAGACAATCCAACAAGGGCTAATGGCTGTCTATGAGAGAAAACGTGCTGAAATTGGGTTGCCGGGTCAACCTCATCAATAAAGATTAATTTCTACCCCCACCTCGGGAACTTTAACTCGGCATTTTCCTTTAAGATAATCATTAAATTTCGAAAGGTTTTTCTCTTCGGTGTGGACAGGTATAACAA
>JAIMAU010000024.1 GCA_023511795.1 Armatimonadota bacterium
CTCTAGGGTTGCAGTTGACAGTTTGGCTAATGTCTGCTATATTGAGGCTGTCGGAGCCGGTCAAACTTTACCAAGAAATTTCTAAATTCGTCCTGAGGAATCACGAGCGGCCTGCCGATAATAACTAGTGACAACAATACTAAGCGAAAAAGGCAAACTCTTCGAAAGAAGGGGACGCAAAGCCAAGGGTCTAACCCCGGGAAACTCGGAAAGAGATTCCGGGAATGACAGCCTGGTTGCCGTCTAAGCTTCGGAGCGTTTGCCTTTTTGTTTTTGGCGCTCCGAAGCGGAGAGGGGCTGAAAATGCAGATATCAGCAATAGAAGTGGCAAAGCTTTTGGCTGCCGAAAGCACAAGACTCGGAAAGCAGAAAACACCAGATTTGGAATTCAAAGAGATTACCGCCGATGAACTACCTGAACCCAAAATAGCCGAGCCGGATGCCGCCGAAGTTGAGCGTGTTGTTCAAATGGTCAAAGAAATGCCCGATGTGCGAGAGGAAATAGTTATGCGGCTGAAAGAGCGCATCGAGAAAGGCGAATACAAAATTTCCGGCGAGGAAATCGCCGAGATGATGCTCCGTCGGATGCGCGCAGATAGAATGCGCTAATTACCATCCATTGGGTATTGGCAATAACTAAGCAAGAGAGGTTTTCCTTAGCAGGTGGCCTCTCTTGTTCTTTTTCACCAGTAGAAATAAAGACCAATTTATTTAAAACCCCTAATTCCTCAGTTTGAATATCATCACCAAAGTGACAAGTTGCACAATATCATTCTCCCATTAGCTAGAAGGTCAATAATTCTCTTAAAAGGAAATTGCTCTTAAAGTTAACAATATTTATTGTTATCAAAGCAGGAGGATTTTCAAAAATGCTTGTTGAAGTTAAAAAATAACGATGGACATCATAGACAAGAACACTCGCATGGACACAAAGAAACAAGACAATGCCCCGAATATACCTAGGCCTGTTGAAATACAATCTGTCATTGACATCGACATTGACAAGATAAGGCTCAACCCCTATCAGCCAAGAAAATCATTTGATGACCAGAAACTCCATGAGCTTGCAGAATCCATACGACAAAATGGCATACTTCAACCCATCGTAGTGCGACCTGTAGATAACGGGGCGTTCGAACTTGTAGCTGGCGAACGCAGATTTCGAGCGGCGGTTCTAGCAGGCCTTGACAGCATTCCAGGAGTCGCTCGGCAGCTCTCAGAAAAGGAATCGCTTGAGATTGCACTTATAGAAAACCTCCAACGAGAAGACATTAAACCCCTCGAATGTGCCCAAGCCTATCGGCGACTTATGGATGAGTTTGGTCTAACGCAGGAGCAAGTTGCCGAGCGTGTTGGGAAAAGCCGCCCGGCGGTGGCAAATACCCTTCGTCTATTGAACCTTCCAGCAGAAATCTTAGAAAGCCTCGACCGCGAACAGATTACAGAAGGGCATGCGCGAGCTCTTCTTTCCATTCCAAACCCCGAAGAACAACTCAAGGCATGGGAGAAGATCGTCAAAGATGGCCTCAGTGTCAGGGAAGCCGAAAGGCTGTCCAGGATGTCAGCGACAGGCAAGCCACCTCGCCATGTCAAAGTTTCACGTGAAACTAGACGTCATGGACAAACAAACCCGCATATTGCAAATGTCGAAGATAAACTCAGGCGATTCCTCGGCACAAAAGTTTCGATTTCAATCAATCATGAAAATAAAGGCCGCATAGAAATTGAGTTCTATGGAGAGGATGACCTAATGCGCATAATCGACCTAATTTTTCAAACATAATTAATGCAAAAGGGAGGAAAGCAGGGTAATGAATGAGGTGATCTATGACATGTCAATCAAAGAGGCGTCGGAGATCCTCGAAAAGAGTGATCGACAAATACGCCGCTATGTCAAAGCTAACCGTCTTAAAGCCAGACCAGTCAGAGTCGATGGGCATATAAAATTAATGTTCAATCGCGAGCAAGTTTTGAACTTCAAGGAAACTTTGATGAAAGAAGGTGCATTTGGGGAATCTGATAATAAGATAATGGTTGACGCTAAACTTATCGACAAAGCAACGGATGGGGAATTGGAAAAGGACGAGACTGCTGTCATAGATGGTATAGCTTCGATAGCACCGGACCATATTAAATATGTCATGGACACCCTCATGGAACAAATAAAAGAATTGCGAGCGGAGAATCGCGAGCTTCATTATCAGCTGGAACAGCGTTCAGGACAAGTAGGCTTCCTACAAGGAAGGGTTGAAACACTACAAGAAGAGCTCAAAATGCTTGCACCAGCACCAAAAACACGTGAAGAGATAACTCGGCGAAAACCTTGGTATCGCAAAATTTTCGGGGGGTAATGCTCTAGAGTCTCATGTTCGGGAGCCAACCTATTATGACTTTACATGGCCATGCTAAAAATGACATAGACATAAGGTTGACAATGACGGCAAGGTGGGCCTGCAATAAATACTGGAGCTGCTTTATAACTTCTAAAATCTTCAAAAAGCCATATATTGCTTATTAAACTCTCTCATATCCCGCAGTTCCACTCCGTGCGAACACTTGGTTAAACAGAATCCATAAATCAACAAGGGATTAATCAACTCTCCGGCTAATGTATAATTCATCTGCACATTAAAAACTAAAATGGAGGCTCTACTGGTGAGGCTAAGTGTAGCTCTAATTTTAATATTTGCTTTCTTTTTATGGCTATTCCCAACGAATTCGCATCCAGATTCAGCGATTGACGAGGCATCCATTAAGGAATATACCGTTCATCTTATTGGACACGCACACATTGACATGAACTGGCTTTGGCTTTGGCCAGAAACGGTTGAGGTATGCAAAAACACATTCTCCACAATGCTCAAATTCATGGAAGAATATCCGCAATTCCGTTTCTCACAAAGCCAGGCATCAGCATATTTACCAATCGAAGAGCAATATCCCGAAATTTTTAAGCAAATACAGGAACGCGTAAAAAACGGGCAATGGGAAATTACCGGAGGAACATGGACCGAAGGCGATATGAACATGGCCTCCGGTGAAGCAATTGTTCGCCAAATTCTCTATGCCAAGCGTTACTTTATGGAAAAGTTCGGCGTCGAACCAATAATCTGCTGGGAGCCTGACACATTCGGACACGCATGGACTATCCCTCAAATATTAGCAAAGAGTGGTATTAAGTACTACTATTTTATGCGATGCGGGAAAGGTGAACCTGTATTTTGGTGGGAATCCCCGGATGGATCTAGAGTTCTTGCATTTAATCGCGGCAGTTACAACGGCTCCGTCAATGAAAGCATCAAGGATGCTGTGCTTGACTTAGCCAGACGCTATGACGTCAAAGACGCAATGTTCGTCTATGGTGTCGGTGACCACGGGGGCGGCCCAACTAGGAAAGATATTGAAAAAGCCCTAGAACTTGGAAAACGCAAAGACTTTCCAAATGTCAAGTTTGACACAGCCGTTGGCTTCTTTGACACCTTGCTAGCGCAAAAGAAAGAGTTCCCTGTTATAAGCGATGAATTAAACTTCGTATTTAGGGGTTGCTATACTAGCCACTCAGACATCAAGAGGATGAACCGCACTATGGAAAATCTGCTGCCAACAGCAGAAATGTTCTCTTCATTAGCGGTTCCTTTTGGCTTCAAATACCCAGCCAAGGAGTTCATAGAAGCTTGGCGAAATACATGTTTTAACCAATTCCATGACATCCTTGACGGCACGGCGATACACGAATCCTATGAGTATTCAAAGAAGCTTTTTGATAAGGCATATTCGATTGGAGACACGGCGCTAAAAGGAGCTCTTAAAACTCTTGCTGACGAAGTAAATACTACGGGCGCTGGAATGCCCATCATAGTATTCAACCCGCTCTCCTGGCAACGAACAGAATCAATAAGCTTGCCCTTACCCAAAAACCTAGTCGGACGAGAAATAAGCGTATGGGATGCTAAAGACAATGAAATGACTTCGCAAATCATCAATGGTCAGTTAATATTTGCAGCAAAAGATGTTCCTTCGGTTGGCTATAAAACATTCTACATCCGCGCGAAGCCGTCGAAAATTAGACAAACGGCACTTTCCCAGGAACCAACAATAGAGAACGAATTTTTCAAAGTAACTGTTGATAAGCTTTCCGGTACTATCACCAACATTTATGACAAGAAAGCCAGCCGCAAAGTTCTTCCTTCGAATAGCAAGGCCGCGCTTCTTCAAGTATTGATTGAAGATCCTTCCGGGATGTCAGCCTGGAATATTGGAAACATTAAGCAGACCTTTGACTTAGACAAAGCCGATTTTGTGAATGTCATAGCGCCAGGTGTCATACGTGTCAAACACAAGTTCAACAAATCCACATTCATGCAAGATATAATCCTCCGCCCTGGTGTGCCGCGGATTGATTTCAAAATGACTGCCGACTGGTTCGAGCAAGGAACATCTAAGACAGATGGTGCAATGCTAAAAGTAGCATTCCCTGTCAATGTCAATGATGGCAAGGCTGTCTTTGACATTCCTTTTGGGAGCATCGAACGGCCCTCAAATGGTGATGAAGTTCCCGCATTAAAATGGATAGACTTATCCGGCAAAGATTATGGGGTCAGCCTGTTAAATGACTGCAAATATGGCCATGACGTCAAAGACAACATTATGCGCCTTTCCCTACTAAGAGCGTCGGATGATCCTGACCCAACACCAGACCAAGGACGACATGAAATTACTTACTCTCTTTATCCCCACGCAGGTGATTGGCGTCAGGCCAACACGCCAAGAAGAGGCTACGAGCTAAACAACCCTCTCATTCCATTTTTTGCTAAAAGGCACGCAGGAAATCTGCCGGAGGAGCACTCATTTCTCAGTGTAGAACCCTCGAACCTAATCGTCACAGCGCTAAAGAAAGCAGAGGATTCAAATGACATTATAATTAGGTTTTACGAATGCAAAGGAGAACCAGGAACTGCAAGAATTAATATGGGAATGAAGGTACGAGCCGCCTTGGAAACCGATTTAGCCGAGCGGCCGCTTCACAAGCCTGCCCTGCCGCTTAAGGGAAGGGAGATTACTATTCCTTTCGGTAAATGGGAAATCAAAACACTTAGATTGGAGCTAGCAAAATGAGTAAACTGGCTTTATTTGGTGGAGAAAAGGCCGTCAAAAGCAACGACCGCGATATTTTCACTTGGCCAATCGTTACAAAAGAGGACGAGGCAGCAGTGCTCGAGGTACTCCAACGCGGAGCCATGTCTGGCACAGATGTAACTAAACAATTTGAAGAAGAATTTGCTGCATGGTTGGGCCGCAAATATGCCCTGGCACACAATAACGGCACTGCAGCCATTCAAGCGGCAATGTTTGGATGCAAGATTGGAGTAGGAGATGAGATAATTTGTCCAAGCATAACCTACTGGGCATCAGCAATTCCGGCGTTCACACTTGGTGCAACTGTTGTATTTGCAGATATAGATCCTTGGACGCTCTGCCTCGACCCGGACGATATTGAAAGGTGGATTTCCGGCCGAACAAAAGCAATTATGGTTGTCCATTATTTAGGCTACCCAGCGGATATGGACCGCATTATGGCGATTGCCCGCAAACATGGTTTGAAGGTAATAGAAGACGTATCGCATGCACATGGCGGCCTCTATAAAGGGAAAAAAGTCGGTACTTTTGGGGATGTGGCCGCAATGTCCCTAATGAGCGGCAAATCTCTGCCCATTGGTGAAGGCGGCATTCTCTGCACCGACGACCTTGAAATTTATGAGCGTGCAATCGCATTTGGGCACTACGAGCGCTATGGAGCAAACATAACAACACCCTACCTCAAACAGTTCGCTGGGCTTCCCCTCGGTGGTTACAAATATCGAATGCATCAACTAAGTTCAGCAATGGGAAGGGTTCAACTAAAACATTATGATAAAAGAATGCAAGAAATAGATAAGGCAATGAATTACTTCTGGGATGGCTTGGAGGGCGTTCCAGGTATCAGGGCGCACAGACCGCCTAAAGGGTCGAACTGCACAATGGGTGGGTGGTATGCATGCCACGGGATATACGTAGCAGAAGAACTAGGCGGGCTTTCCGTGACCCGATTCACAGAAGCGGTGCGTGCGGAAGGTTGTCCTACAAGTCCTGGGGTAAACAACGCTCTACACCTCCATCCGCTTTTCACCAAGTGCGATGTCTATGGCCATGGAAAGCCCACCAGAATAGCAAACTCCACACGCGACGTGCGCCAATATAAAGGCGACCTACCAGTAAGCGAGGCAGTAGGAGCAAGGACTTACTCAATCCCATGGTTTAAGAAATACCGCCCAGAAATCATTGACCAGTACATAGAGGCGTTTAGAAAAGTTTGCGATAACTACGAGGAGTTATTAGCCGATGATCCAGGTAACCCTGAGAATATTGGCGGCTGGCATTTCTTCCAGCACTCCAGCTAACATTGGAGGAAGAGATGGGCAAAATACCATATAAGCATAGCGAACTTACCAAAATTGGCGAACAGCGCACTTTTGAGGGGGAAGCTACCAATGAGATAGCTTTTCCACTGGGAGGACTTGGTACAGGAACCATTAGCATTGGAGGAAGAGGCAACCTCCGAGATTTTGAGGTCATGAACCAAGCTGCCAAAGGAACTGTTTGGCCTTTTACTTTCTTCGCACTTTGGGCTAAAGAAGAAAAAGGGAAACCGGTTGCCAAAGTGCTTGAAGGCAGAGTTCCGCCTCCATATCGAAGCGGCTTCGGAGAACCACAGGCTCAGTTATTAGGCCTTCCAAGATTTCAGGACGTTAGTTTCAAAGGCGAATATCCTGTTGCAAACCTCAAATTTTCCGACCCAGATATAATGGTAAATGTATCTCTAGTTGCTTGGAATCCATTTATACCTCTTAATATTAAAGACAGCGCCATCCCTGTAGCAATCTTCGAATGGACGTTCAGCAATCCGAACGATAAACCTGTTAGCATATCACTGGCTGCCAGCATATCAAATCCTTTAATTGCAAAAGACGAGAACGGTAACCCAACGAGCGCAGGTTCATTGAACGCCTTCAAGTCTACCGGCAACCTGTGTGGAATATTCCTAACTCACCCCAAGGCCAACTCTGCAAGCCCTGAGTACGGCACAATAGCCATAAGCACTACTTGGAACAACCTGGACATCCAAACGCACTGGTACCGAGGAGGCTGGTGGGATAAGTGCCACATTTTCTGGGACGACTTCTCCACTGACGGCCGCATTACCGAAGTGATGGATTCCGATCCCGCGCCTGGTGTCGCCGATGTTTCATCGCTGGTTTTGCGCGCCGAAATTCCATCTGGCGGCTCGGTTACAATGCCCATATTTCTCACCTGGCTATTTCCAACGATGGCGAATCCCTGGCCTCCGGAGGGACTGCAGAACCCAAAACCCTTTAAAACATATCCAGGTGCACAGTTTGACGATGCATGGGGAGTTGCTGAATATGTTGCAAAAAATTTTAAACGCCTCAAAGGAGAAACAGAGCTATGGCGCAGGGCAATCTTCAACAGCACTCTGCCTGCACACGTTCTCGATGCTATAACATCTCAGGCGAGCATCATGCGCTCGTGCACATGCTTCCTCTTAGAGGACGGCAGCTTTTATGGATGGGAAGGTTGCCGTGATAAAGGCGGTTGCTGCCCCGGCAACTGCACCCATGTTTGGAACTATGAACAGGCGGTAGCATTTTTATTTCCGCAACTCGAACGCACTATGCGGCAAACTGAATTCCTCTACAACACTCGCGAAACAGGCCACATGGGCTTTCGCACAAAGCTGCCAAGAGGCTCAGAAATATGGAATTTTAAGCCTTGTGCCGATGGCCAAATGGGCACTATTATTCAAGTTTACCGCGACTGGCAGCTCTCGGGCGACGACGAGTTCCTCAAAGAGATTTGGCCGAAGGTCAAACTTGCTTTGGAATATGCTTGGACGATGACAAGGGAAAAGATGGCCCCTCCAGCCCGGGAGGGCGACCGTAGCTACGATTCCTTATGGGATCCCAACAAGGATGGCGTCATGGAAGGGGAGCAGCATAACACCTACGACATAGAGTTCTTTGGTCCCAATACAATGTGCACTGCCATGTACCTTGGTGCTCTTCGAGCTTGCGAGGAAATAGCTCGCTACTTCGGCGAAACTGAAAAGGCGGAAGAGTATCGGGCTATCTACGAGAGCGGCCGGTCAAAAGTTGAATCTGAGCTATGGAATGGCGAATATTATATCCAAAAGGTTATGTTAATCGATGGCGTAGAAGTCCCAGACAACCTGAAAACCCCTAAAATTGGCGAGCCATCTTGCCCATGTAAGCAATCACCAGGAGGTCCTGCAGTCGCTTTAGGTAATGGCGATGTTATGCCGAAGTATCAATATGGCGAAGGATGTTTGTCCGACCAGCTTCTTGGCCAATGGGCAGCTCATGTTGCCGGATTGGGATACTTGCTAGACCCAGATAAGATACGGACTGCGCTTAAATCCATTTTTGATAACAATTTCTTATCATCTGTAAGGAATTTTCCAAATGTTCAGAGAGTGTATGCGCTGAATGACGAAGCCGGCCTTTTGCTGTGCACATGGCCGCACGGAAACCGTCCTGCGCTACCTTTCGTATATTCTGATGAAGTCTGGACGGGCATTGAATACCAGGTAGCCGCCCATTTAATATACGAAGGCTGGATTGAAGAAGGCCTTGCAATCGTGAAAGCTACACGCGACAGATATGCTGGTTACAATAGAAATCCTTGGAACGAAGTGGAATGCGGTCATCATTATGCAAGAGCAATGTCTTCCTGGTCGGTTAAGCTTGCTCTCGACGGATTTACATATAGCCTAGTAGAAGGAAGGTTGGGCTTTGCACCAAAGCTCAATCCTGAAAATTATAGCACAGTCTGGAATACAGGCACAGGATGGGGAATTTACTCGCAAGACCTCGGCAACGGCGTATTCACATTCGAGGTCTTATACGGAAGCCAGCAACTTAGTCGCTTGGACATTGCAGACCTTCCACAAACAGATATCGCCATAAATGGCCCGGATGGCATGGTATCTGCGCACATTGAGGGTCAGTCAGTAATATTCGACAAGCCAATAAAGCTAAAAGCCGGCGAGAAGTTAGTAATCACCAAATGCTAACTATTGCAGGAATGGCTTCGTAAAGGCGCCTGCGAGGGAGAGGGCTCAAGTCTGGCAATGTTTTGCAATATGAGAAGCCAAAATAGGAATAATATTGCAATTGTCGAATATTGTAAAATAAGAAAGAAATAAATGCTTATTAAAAGGCCAGCCGCTTAACGGAGAATTGTCTTGATTGGCACAGTTCTTAAACATCGCTATGAGGTACTTGAGAAGATTGGAGAGGGGAGCTTCTTCACAGTTTACAAGTGCCAAGACAAGATTGACAACAGGACAGTTGCTGTGAAGGTCTTGCTTCCCCAGTATGCCGCAAACGGCATGTTTGCCGAACGTATGATAGTTGAAGCGCAAGCGATGATCGGCGTTCGTCATCCGGGCATCGTGGAGGTATTAGACACCGGTTGTCAAGATGGCAACTACTTCATAGTTGTTGAATATGTCAAGGGAGTAGACCTTCGAGAGCGACTTCGCAGAAGCACGCCCCTTACACTTCTGACAGCTATTGACCTAGGCATGGCACTCTGCGACGCCCTGGATTATGCACACCGCAGAGGCTTCGTACATGGGGACCTCCGTCCTGGAAACATTCTGGTAACTGCTGAGGGCCAGATTAAGATAGCAGATTTTTGGGTCAACGAGGCAGTAGTATCATCGCAGTCAATCCGCACAAACGCTATGATGCGGTCGATTCATTACATGGCACCCGAAGTTGCTGAGGGCAAGCAATCTAGTACCGCAAGCGATATCTACTCACTCGGCATAATACTTTTTGAAGCACTAACTGGCACACTTCCGTTTGAGGGCGACACGCCGATTACAGTAGCGCTAAAGCATGCCAAGGAACCCGTGCCTTCCCCACGCACGTTAAATCCCGGCATACCGAAGACACTCGACGCCGTAATTGTCAAGGCGCTTCAGAAACTACCCCATCAGAGATTCCGCTCAGCTAAAGCCATGTTCAACGACTTAAAGGCAGTTCGCAATGCGCTCAACCTGACGAAAACGGTAACGTGGACTGCTGTCTCGGAGAAGGAGACTCCCGAGCCTCCAAGCGAAGAGGCTGAGGATGAGTTGGAGGAAATACCGATTTTGTCTGCTATTCTAAAGACGCTCATCGTTATAGTCGCCTTAATAGGCATATTTGGTGTTATGGTAATCGGATATGTATGGATGAGCCCTGGGGAAGTTGAGGTACCAGATCTTATTGGTCAGCAAATTGACCGCGCAAGGATAATTGCCGACCAAAAGCACATAACATTAAACATCAAGGGCGAAGAGTATAATGAAAACACAGAAAAGTTCCCAAAAGGGACAATATACTTCATGAACCCTGCGCCAGGCCGCCATATCAAAGAGGGCAAGTCCGTCGATGTTTGGGTGAGTAAAGGCTCAAAATATACAAAAACACCTTCTATAGTCAATCTCACAATGGAAGATGCCCGTGAGCAAATCATAAATGCAGGACTTACAGTCGGGGAGATTTCACAAGATTACAATGACACCATCCCAGCTGGAAGTGTGATATCCCAATCACCTGCCCCTGGGACACGGCAAGAAAGGGGACAGCGTGTGAATATGGTCGTAAGCCTTGGCCCAAAATTCGAAGAGGAGATACCCACACCTCCAGAAGAGGAAAATCGCCCGCCCATGGAGCCAAGATCCTTCGATGTAATTATAAAGAAAGTGCCCCCTGGCCGTGATAATCAGACAGTCCAGATTGTTGTAGTTGATAATCTCGGCGAGAAAGTAGCATACACTGGCCTAGCAAAGCCCGGCGATAGAATTCAACAAACCGTCGAGGGAATAGGCGAACGCATAGTAATTCGCGTTTACATAGACGGCAAGCTCGTGCAGGAGGAAACAAAGTGAAAATAAAAATTTCTCCATCCCTCCTATCCGCTGATTTTAGCAATCTCGAACGTGCCGTTCGCCAAGTAACGGAGGGCGGAGCAGATAGCCTGCACCTAGATATCATGGACGGAAGATTTGTGCCAAATATCACATTTGGACCACTTGTCGTCCGAAGCATCCGAAGCAAAACTGATTTGCCATTCTGTGGCCATTTAATGATTATTGAGCCCGAATCAATTCTGGCCGAGTTCATTGCTGCCGGATGTGATACAATAATTATACATGCCGAGGCTTGTGCCCACCTGCATCGGACTTTGCAACAGATACGAGAGCTTGGAGCGACACCAGGAGTTGCATTAAACCCTTCAACGCCGTTATGCGTAATTGAGAATGTTCTATCCGAAATAGACGAGTTGCTGATAATGACAGTTAACCCTGGCTTTGGGGGTCAGGACTTCATACCTGAAATGCTTCCTAAAATAAAAGCCGCGCGGGCAATGATTGAAAATGCGGGCCGAAAGATAGATATATCAGTGGATGGCGGAATTAATACCAAAACTTGCGAGCTCGTGACTGCAGCAGGGGCAAACGTATTAGTTGCCGGATCCTTTGTATTCAATGGCCCGGAGTGCATCGAGAAGGCGATCTCGGATCTCCGTCGGCACTGTCGAGAGGTTTGATCTTTCCTTTCCCACTGGAAAGGGCAGAGGAAAATATTATGGGTTTGCTCGTCTACGCAATCCTAGCGGGCTCCATCATCATCCTTTTGCTCGCCTATGAAATGTCAAGGTGGCCGGTGCGCGGGAGACTACTGACACGGCGGCAGAAAATTGCTCGGGTAGCAAGCGGAATAGTTGCGCTCGCCATTCTCAGCCTTATGGTGCTAGGCGGCCAAGCTAGTGAGGCTGGCAATTCAATCTTGGCGTTGATGTATTGGATGATTTGTCTCGCGTTAGCATTTGGCTTGGTTGCTTTGGCACTTCTAGACCTACGCGACATAGGCATTGGCTACGGCGAGCAAAGGAAACGCATAATTCACGACTTGACTACTGGAAAAGAGGAAAATGCTGGCAGCCAAGAATCAAGAAACACCTGAGAATACCTTCATGAGACGAGCGATTCAGCTCGCCAAGCGCGGACACACCAGCCCCAACCCAATGGTCGGGGCTGTCGTTGTCCGTGAAGGCAAGATTGTAGGCGAAGGGTTTCATCCGAAGGCAGGCGAGCCGCATGCCGAGGTATTCGCCTTACGACAAGCAGGTGATTTGGCAAATGGGGCGGACTTGTATGTATCGCTAGAACCTTGCTGTCACCAAGGGCGCACGCCGCCGTGCACCGATGCGATTATAAAAGCTCGCATACGGAGGGTTTTCGTCGCTATGGTAGACCCGAACCCTCAGGTCGCAGGTAAGGGCATTGAGGTACTGAGGTCAGCGGGAATCGAAGTCGACGTCGGCCTCCTCGAATCAGAAGCCCATGAGCTCAATCGTGGCTACATTAAACGCGTTACCAAAGAACTACCATTCGTTCTTTGGAAGTGCGCTATGACACTAGACGGCAAAATATGCACGCGAACCGGCGATTCACGATGGATCACCTCAACAAAGGCAAGGCGATACGTCCACCGTCTGCGCAGCCAGTCTGACGCGATTCTCGTTGGCATTGGTACAATACGCGCAGACGACCCGGAGCTTACGGTTCGCGAAGTTCGCTCTGCAGTTCAGCCCATACGGGTGGTGGTAGATACCAAAGCATCAATACCTTTAAATGCAAAGGTATTGCGACCCGACGCGCCAACCATTTTGGCAGTTGGAAGGAGCGAGCCAGAAGCAAACCTGGATTTACTTTGGAATATCGAAGCTAAGATTCTTTCCATTCGAGAGGTAGATGGCAAAGTTGACCTTCGCTATTTGATGGGCGAACTTGCTAAAATGGGCATAAACAATGTCCTTCTTGAAGGGGGCGGCGAG
Organism: Armatimonadota bacterium; assembly: GCA_023511795.1. Lineage (NCBI taxonomy): Bacteria > Bacillati > Armatimonadota > Armatimonadota bacterium. Next base: position 12,970 of record JAIMAU010000024.1, read on the forward strand.
CTTGCGGCATCCATGATCGCCGAACGCCTAGTAGATAAAGGTCTAATCTTCATCGCCCCAAAAATAGTAGGAGGACGCTCGGCAAAAACACCCGTCGAAGGAGAAGGCATCGAGTTGATGGCTCAAGCTCTGCGCGTGTCAAATTTGAAAGTACGCCGTTTTGCCGATGACTTGGCCTTGGAATTTGACTTCTAACCCAAACTAAAGCCAGCTATAACTTAAGGTAGAAAAAAAACATGTTTACAGGTTTGATTGAAGAAAAAGGAAAAATCGTTCAAATCGAGCGTGGACCTGCAGGGCTGAAACTCACAATCAATGCGCCAGAGATCTCTGGGGATGTCTCTATCGGCGACAGTGTAAGCGTGAATGGCGCATGTCTGACTGCTGTCGCCGTCAACCCGCCCAACATCACATTTGACGTTGTGCGCGAGACTGTAGAAAGAAGCAACCTTGGCAGTCTCAAGGTCGGCAACTCCGTAAACCTCGAACGCCCACTTAAGGCAGGCGCCCGCCTTGGCGGGCATATAGTATTGGGTCATATTGACGGAAAAGGAATAATTCGCGAGATTCACAAGGATAAAAGTTCAACTTCGATTCGCATCCAAGCACCGCCAAATGTAATGCAGTATATTGTTGAGAAAGGCTCAATAGCGGTGGATGGGATTAGCCTCACCGTTGCCGAGTGTGGCAAAGATTGGTTTGCTGTGGCGATAATACCCCATACATGGAAAGCCACAACACTCAGTGAAAAGACCATCGGAGACACAATAAACCTCGAAACTGATATAATAGGTAAGTACGTACATAAATTCTTATCAGGGAACATTCCTGCTTCCGATGAACGCCTCATTAACTTGCTGTCGGAAGGAGGATTTATGGAATAATAAGTAACTAGAAGTCATAACTGATGTTGCATTAATTACTGGAAACGCATTATGTTTTGCACTATTGAAGAAGCGATTGAAGAGATCCGTGCAGGAAGAATGCTGATTGTCGTGGATGATGAAGATCGCGAAAACGAAGGCGACTTTATCATGGCGGCAGAAAAGGTTACTCCCGAAGCCATTAATTTTATGGCGAAGTACGGACGCGGGCTTATATGCGTGGCAGCAACCAGGGCGCGAATTGAAGAGCTAGGCCTCTCGATGATGGTCGAGAAAAACACCGCCTTACTAGGCACACCTTTTACAGTGAGCGTGGACGCAATTCACGGCACAACGACCGGCATTTCTGCATATGACAGGGCGCATACTATAAAGGTCTTTATTGACCCTGCCACGAAGCCGTCGGATTTAGCCAAGCCAGGACATGTGTTTCCGCTTGTAGCACGTGAAGGAGGCGTGCTAAAACGAGCTGGTCATACAGAAGCCGCTGTAGATTTGGCTCGGCTTGCTGGATTGAATCCAAGCGGTGTGCTCTGCGAGATACTAAGTGAAGACGGAACCATGGCACGGCTCCCGGAGCTCCAAGGAATTGCAAAGAGGTTTGGTCTAAAAATTGCCACAGTTGCCGACCTCATCAGATATCGCAGACGCACCGAGAAGCTTATCAAGCGTGTTGCACTCACCCGCCTCCCTACTCCTTATGGCGAATTCCAACTCCACGCATACGAGACCGAGGTCGAAAACAATCCATACATCGCTCTGACGATGGGCGACGTGTCAACCGGAGAGCCAGTACTCGTGCGCATACACTCAAGCTGCCTCACCGGCGACGTATTCCACTCCCTGAGATGTGACTGCGGCCAGCAGATGGAGCTAGCCTTATCCAAAATTGCAGAGGAAGGCAGAGGCGTCTTTGTCTACATCCAGCAGGAGGGACGAGGCATCGGCCTCTTGAACAAAATGAAGGCATATCAGCTCCAGGATGAAGGATATGACACTGTCGAAGCAAACGAGCGGCTTGGCTATCCTGCCGATCTCAGAGATTACGGAATAGGAGCCCAAGTGCTTATTGATCTCGGCGTAAGGAAAATAAGATACATGACCAACAATCCAGCAAAGTTAGCTGGATTGGCAGGATACGACCTTGAGATAGTAGAGCGTGTCCCCCTTGTAGCAACACCGAATAGCAATAGCTTGCGTTATCTTCAAACCAAGCGCGAAAAGATGGGACATCTAATTGACACCGAGGATTTAATAGGAGAGCAAAAAAGCGGCGTCGGGCAATAAACCTATCAGGTCCAACTTTTCAAAAGGAGGATTTTCATGGCTAAGGTATATGAAGGCAAACTGCTTGCCAATGGACTGAGGTTTGGCATAGTGGTCAGTAGATTCAATGAGTTTATTACTAAAAAACTTCTTGAAGGCGCACTAGATGCGCTTGCCAGACATGGTGCAATTCAGGATAATATTGGGATAGCATGGGTGCCAGGCACATTTGAGATACCAATAATTGCCAAAAAAATGGCTTCCTCGGGGAAATTCGATGCCGTTATATGTCTGGGCGCCCTAATTCGAGGTGCAACCCCACATTTCGACTACCTAGCGGCAGAGGTAACGAAGGGAATAGCACAGACGGCGCTTAGCACTGGAATCCCAACAGTTTATGGCATCATCACAGCCGACACTATCGAGCAAGCAATCGAACGCGCCGGTACGAAGCAAGGCAATAAGGGCTTTGATGCAGCCGAAACAGCCATAGAGATGGCGAATGTGATGAAAGAGTTAGAAAAAAAGTAAAGGCATTTCGCAAAGGAGAAAGTTCAGCCAATAATAAATAGCCAATTAAAAAGGTAAAGCAATGAAAAAAGTCGCTTCTTATGTTTTCGTTTTTGTTCTAGGCTTTGCCGCGTGCGCTTGGATTTTAAAAGAATGGGGCTACACACGCCCTGAAAATGCTGGGCTAGTGATTTCGCAAGGCCTAAGAACAAAGCAAGTCGTGCAAAAGGGACTCAACCCTATTGCAGATGCCGCCGCTAAGGTAGCACCAGCCGTCGTCAATATAGACACTGTAAGCGAAATCCGAATGTCATCGCCAATCGAAGAGTTCTTTGGTTTCCCAGCGCCCAAATCTCAAGTAAGAGGCCAAGGCTCGGGGGTAATTATACGAAAAGATGGTTATATTCTAACAAATAACCATGTTGTAGAAGGAGCAAACAAAATTGTAGTGCGCCTTGCCGATGGGCGCCGTTTCAAAGGCAGAATAATAGGCAGAGACCCGCGATCGGACTTAGCAGTAATCAAAATTGACGCCAACAACCTGCCCGTAGCAGTGCTTGGAGATTCCGACAACCTCAGGGTAGGAGACTGGGCGATAGCAATTGGCAACCCGTTAGGCTTCAGTAACACCGTTACTGTGGGCGTAATAAGTGCAACCAAGCGCACTGACTTTCCGTTGCCAAACGGCAGTGTTCTTGAGGAAGTTATCCAGACAGATGCAGCAATCAACCAAGGGAACAGCGGCGGCGCACTGGCAAATATAAACGGCGAAGTGATAGGAATTAACACGGCGATTCTATCGGGGACTGGCGGAAACATAGGCCTAGGGTTCGCAATTCCTATCAACAACGCTAAGACGATAGTAGCTCAACTCATCGAAAAGGGCGAAGTTGTACGTCCGTGGGTTGGAGTTGCTCTGCAAGACCTCGGGGGTGACCTAGCAGCCTGGTACGAACAGAGGGGCTTCAAAGGCAACCATGGAGTTATAATTGCTCAGGTTGTACCTGATAGCCCAGCCGCAAAGGCTGGAATAATGCAATATGACATAATTACCGATGTTGACGGAAAGAAGTTGCGAAGCGCATCAGAGTTCGTTAAAATTGTTGCCAAGCACAAAATTGGCGATATTATCAGAGTTACCATTTGGCGAGACGGCGTTACAAGAGTAGTTGCAATAAGGCTCGCAAAGATGCCGGCAGGAGTCCAATAGCCCACGGCATCATTTATTCCAAGCATAGAATGAATTCGCCAAAAAGGCCATCCGTCGAATATGGCGGATGGCCTACTCATTAAAAGAATATAAGGGGAAATTTTAAAGTTTCTTCAATATACTAGAACTTGCCAATAAAACTTAGCACTTTACTGTGAAGCACTTAAAAACTCTAAATTTAAACCTAATTAATCCTCCTCGACGCTTATTGCGCCCGTCGGACAGGCTTCAGCGGCCTCGCGAACTTTTTCTTCAAGCTCCGGGCCTGGATTTTCATTGATAACATGCGCAAGGTTGTCGTCGCCCATCTCAAAAACTTCTGGACAAATATCCGCACAAATTGCATCTCCTATGCAAAGGCTTTCGTCAATCTCAGGTCTCATTATGAATCCTCCTTTCTTTTCTTTTTACTTTTCCCATTTATGTATTTAAATACACAAAGGATTATTCTCTCCTTACGGTGAAATACTCCTTGTTCATGAGCAAAATAAACACATTCTATATGAGGTTTTTCTGCTTTACCATCCCAGCCCTAATGGATGGCATGATAGCTTTGGTCCAGGTCGCCCTTCCTCTGCTAGCAATCCAGTTTGGCGCAAGTCCTCGGTTTCTGGGACTTCTCGGTTGGACAGCTCAAAGCGTGCGCCTACCAGTATGTCTCGCATCCGGTGCACTATCTGAAAAAATCGGCCGTACCACAGTAATTTTTCCCTCCGCTTTTCTAGCATGCATTGCATGTCTTGGCCTCTCTTTTTCACGAAACAATGCCGAAATTCTAATAATTTACATCCTCTTTATGGCATCAATAGGTGCGTTTTATCCCTCCCTGCAAGCTTTTATTGGCGACAGGAGCCCTATTGGAGAACTCAGGAAAAATCTCTCTGCATTCAACGCCGGGTGGACGATAGGTGGTGCAACATGTGGCTTGGTAGCTGGATACACCTTCGCCAAAAGCCGCGGACTTCCCTTTGAAATTGGAGCGCTTTTCGTTGCCTTAGTAGTCATCCTAGTATATGCTTGGCATAAAACCTACACCTATATGCAACCTTCTGGTTCAAAAGAGTTATCTTCGTCAACAGGACCTAGCCCAGGTCCATTGCTAGCCATCGCAAGAATGGGACACTTCCTAGGCTTTTTTGCATATGCTGCTGCCCGACAGCTTTTCCCAAAGCTTGCAGTTGAGTTAGGGATGAAACCTGGAGAAATTGGACTACTTGTTGGCATGCTGTTAGTTGGCCAGGCACTCGGGATCGCCGTCGCAGGCGCCGGACCATGGTGGCGAGGCAAACTATGGCCTTTGTTGCTCGCACAAGGGATGGTGTTAGTCTCGGGGCTGGTAGTATTCTATACTTCAATAGCCGCTTTTTTCGCAGGTGCCTTTCTTATCCAGGGAGTTGGGCTCGGAATTGCTTACACAGCGGCGCTTTATTATGGGTTACAAGCAAGGATAAATATGGGCAGGAATACAGGAATCCACGAGTCACTAGTAGCTGGAGGGAACATTCTCGGCAGTTTGGTCGGTGGAGAAACAGCCGAGATGATTTCATTACGAGCGCCTTATATGGCAACGGCAATACTCTCAGCACTGCTCACGCTCTCAGGCCTAGTTTATTGGCATTCAAATCGGCAGAGGTAGTGCCCTAACCTTTACTAACACCCCCTGGAGTAGAAGAAACTTACCACTCGCCTCCTAATCATAACTTACGCCTTGATGTCTTAACAATCAAGACAATAAGCAATACACAAACAATGAACCAAGGAAGGTTTACCGCAATTATCCCACCGCTTATTCTCTTTAGTAAGTTTGGAGCCTGTGTATATGCTAGAAGAGCGCCTCCTACGAAAAATTGCGCAAGACCTTGAAGCCAAAGCTCCCTATCGCGCTTCTTATTGGCCTCGAAAGAAATCAGCAAGCCAAGGGCTGTGAAGATAACTGCAAAAGCAATTCCGGCTGGACGCATTGATATCCGGGTAAATATTGCAATCAAAACAGCTCCGACAATTCCAACTAACAATGCAATCCCAACCAAGTAATACTTGTTTTTGGTCAACCCGCAAGCCGCCACGCCGGCAGATATGGCAATAAGAAGCACAAACAACGTAATCGGCAATGTTTGGCACTCCATAATGTTGGCCCTTTGAATAGTTATTGGCGATAAACTCAACTTTTCACCTCTTCTACTTCTATAACATAATTTCCTTCATTTAAGGGCGAGATGCCTAAGAACACCACCTAACAATCAAAATACCGCTATTCGACTTAAGATAAAAAAACTTTTAAACCCCTGCGATAAACAATAACGGACCAAAGGGCAAAGCGAAGCAGGTTTCCCTCGTACTACCATCGAATACCTCAATTGCACCATAAATCCTGGGAGGAGCGTTCAAATGGCATGGCATCGCCGTCAACTAGGTCAGCGATTAGCCATAAGCCTCTTTCTTGCGCTGACTATACTCGCCGCTTATTGGCCGACTCTCAGGCACGAATTTGTTTTTGATGATCGACCTTATGTATCCGAGAACAAACATGTTCAAGAGGGGCTAACCCCCAAGGCGGTTGCATGGGCATTCACTTCTGTGCGGGCAGCGAATTGGCATCCTATCACTTGGCTATCCCATGCATTTGACTGCCAACTTTTTGGCTTGAAACCAGCAGGTCATCACGCAACCAACATCGTCCTCCACACATTCAATTCGATCTTGCTTTTCTTCATATTCGCTCAAATAACAGGGTTTACGTGGAGGAGCGCATTTATCGCGGGTTTATTTGCGCTTCATCCTCTCCACGTGGAATCAGTGGCATGGGTAGCGGAACGAAAAGACCTGCTCAGTACATTCTTTCTACTGCTAACAATTTGGGCATATTTTCGATACTCCAAATCCCCAGGAATCAAAACATATATACCAGTAGTGTTTTTCTTTGTGCTAGGTCTAATGTCAAAGCCTATGCTCGTAACCCTGCCGTTCGTACTACTGCTACTTGATTACTGGCCAATAGGACGCTTAGCACTTTCTAAACGTTCATCATCCATTAAGCCATCAATAATTTCAAAGCTGGTGGTTGAGAAAATACCGCTTTTTATCCTATCGTTTGCCTCAAGCATAATCACATACCGCGTCCAACAGGCAGCGGGCGCAATGGGACGAGAAGGAGAGCTAATGCCGATTGGTATCCGCCTCGCAAATGCCTTTGTGTCCTACGTAGGTTATATCCTTAAGATGATTTGGCCAAGGGCGCTATCAGTGCTATACCCACATCCTGTTCGGAACCTTCCTGAATGGCAAACCATCACCGCGGCTTTCATCCTCGCCGCAATTACTTTGCTAGCTATCAATGCATACCAAAAACGGCCTTACATCACAGTAGGTTGGCTTTGGTACATGGGAACTCTCGTTCCAGTAATTGGAATTGTCCAAGTTGGAGCACAGGCGATGGCAGATAGGTATACCTATATACCACTGATTGGTCTTTTCGTGATAATTGCATGGGGAATCCCTGAGCTCATCGGAAATACAGCCACAAAAGAAATAACGGGCGGAAAAAAGAAAGGAGAATATCACCTATTTGCTTTCTTTATTCGCTCAGCTCTCCCAACCGTGGCCATCTTCTCTCTCTTCGCTCTAACTTTATGCACCTACACTCAAGTCGGCTACTGGAAAAATGCCCTTGCGCTTTTCAGCCATGCAATCCACGTTACTAGGGGCAATTACCTAGCACACAATAATTATGGAGCAGCACTCGAAGATGCTGGGCATGCTGATGAGGCCGCAGCGCATTATCAAATCGCTGTTAGAATCAGGCCTACATATGTGGATGCATTGAACAACATGGGGAATGCTTTCCGACGGCAGAAAAAGTGGGCAGAAGCTGAGCATATGTACCGAAGGGTATTAGAACTCGAACCATCGAATGCGAAGGCCCGCATCAGCCTGGGGGCTGTTCTCAAAGAGGAAGGAAAAGTTGATGAAGCAATCGCCGAGTACAATAAGCTTGGCCAAACAGCGCCTGATTCGGCAGCAATGCACAATGACCTTGGGACTGCACTCAGCGCCAAGGGCAAGATAGCAGAAGCAATTCAAGAATGGAAAAAAGCCATCCAGATTGATTCGCGGTGCGTTGAGGCGCACCACAATCTTGGGATTGCATTGACTGACCAAGGCAAAATTGAGGAAGCCATTGAACACTACCGCCGCGCTGTCGAGATTGCGCCAAATCATGTGAACGCGAATCTAAATCTCGGGGCGCTGCTTGCCGAGCAAGGAAAGCACAAAGCAGCTATACCTTATCTCTTGAAAGTCATAAAAATCGAACCTCAGAATGCCGAGGCCCACCACAACCTTGCCGTATCGCTTTTCCTTACAGGAAAGTATCGGCAAGCTTGGAACCATATCCGTCTCTGCCAAAAGTATGGCCTCAAGCCCGACCCACGCCTCGTACGCGACCTCTCAGCAAAAATGCCAGAACCGCAGCGATAGAATCCAAAAACAAGGAGCCTCGCTCAGCCGTTCAGCGCTTTCAAATTTATTATATCCGCCATGGCTTGCGACCCGGCCTGCTTAGAAACAGATTTGCCTCGTCGTCGTTGACAAACTCCTCTTTCCTTGGGTCCCAATCCAACTTACGCCCACCTAGACGGAGAGAGATATTTGCAAGATGGCAGACAGTCACTGACCTATGGCCAATTTCTGCATCGCAGATTGGTTGTCTCTTCCCATCGCGAATACATTCTATAAAGTTGCCCATATGGTCGTTGGATTCATAAAGCCTAACGGCGTTTGCAGGTAGCGGATCCTCGAGAAGGCGAGGATCGCTAGCTTCAATCTTGCTACGGCTCACAAATATCCAGCCTTCCTCACCCTGGAAGTGTACGCCGTTCTCTCCTTGGTTGGTACATCGAAGTCTAATGCCACCAGGATAGATGAACGTAACATCAAACGCCGGGAACGTGTTATAACAATTCGGGCATGGATTGGGCGCTTCAGCACTTCCCTGGACTTGGATAGGCCCTGAGCGCTCTGTTCCGAGTCCCCATTGGGCGATGTCATTGTGATGCGCACCCCAGTCTGTAAGCATCCCGCCTGAGTACTCCATCCACCATCTAAAAGTCCCATGCGTTCGTTCGGGAACATAATCGGCTTTGAATGCGGGACCAAGCCACATATCCCAATCGAGATCCTCTGGTACAGGCCTCACCTCGAATGGTCCGCCCCTTGGACCAGTGGGTAAATGCGTTTCTACCCACTTGATTCTACCGATACGGCCATTTCTCACTAGTTCACAGGCAAGTCGAAATTTCGCATCCGACCGTTGTTGGCTTCCCGTCTGGAATATGCGCTTTGTTTCACGCCAGACTTTAACAAGCTTTTTCCCCTCATCTATCGTAAGCGTGAGCGGCTTCTCGCAATACACATGCTTGCCAGCTTTCATCGCTGCGATGCACATGTATGCATGCCAATGGTCAGGCGTCCCTATGATTACCGCATCTATATCTTTGCGAGCAAGGACTTCCCGAAAATCACGATAACCTTTGCAATCAGGGCCAAACTCTTCACATGCCTCTTTTAGATGCTGAGCATCCACATCGCATGCAGCAACAATCTTGCACCCATTGCGATTGGCAGCTGCGCGGGCATTATGCAATCCCATTCTATATCCACCTTTGCTACCACCGGTGCCAATTACTCCAAATTGTATGGTATCATTTTTAGCTATCCTACGGGTCTCAGCAGCAAGAGCTTCTTTATTGGAAGCCTCAACCTCCTTAGCAAACCATGCAGGGATTCCAGCAACGGCCAGCCCCGTGACCGACTTTGCCAGAAATTCACGTCTTGAAAGATCTTCTTTGTAAACCAAATTAGAAACCTCCAAAACGAAGACTTTAAACTTCCAGCTTGAAACACTGGCTAACTTTCGTATTCACCATAAGCCTATGTTTATCCTCCATACGAAGCTTCGTTCTTGCTTCACCAATAGAAGCTAGAGTATAATGGGGCTGACATGCGCAAATAAGTAGGAAAGGAACAAAGAACTGAGCACCTCAAGAAGTGCACGTAGCGGATGCTTGCCATATAGAATCTTCCTTTCGGTCGCCATCGGATTTACCGCAGGGATGATGAGTGGACTTCTAGGCATCGGCGGCGGAGTGATAGTTGTACCAGCACTGGTTTATTTAGTTCACCTATCCCAGCGTCAGGCCCATGGCACCTCACTAGTTGCCATACTTCTCTCAGCAGTTACAGGCGCATGCTACTACAGCACTCATGGAAAAGTTGATTGGTTAATCGGCACAGAGATGGCTTTTGGTGGCGTGATTGGCGCAATCATCGGCGCAAAGTTATGCTCAATATGTAGCAATCGCAGGCTAAGGCAGTTCTTTGGCATCTTCTTAGTCCTAATTGGCTTGCGAATGATCGCTGACTGGATAATAAACGGGAGCTCTACCGGAAATCATGCTCAAATCATCGATGCCGCTTCGTTTGCAGGAGGTTTTTTGGTAATAATTGCAGGTCTAGTAACGGGCATATTGAGTGGACTTCTTGGCATTGGCGGCGGAGTAATTATGATCCCAACGTTGGTATTACTGTTAGGCTTCCCACAAAAGCTTGCTCAAGGCATTTCGTTAGCAGTTATAGTGCCTGTTTCAGTTTCCGGCTCACTAATGCACTACACCCAAGGCAACGTGAGGCTAAAGGTAGCCGTATGGGTAGCAATTGGCGGATTTATTGGCAGTCTGGTAGGCTCAAAGATAGCCATCGGCGCAGAAGAAATTACCCTTAAAGCAATGTTTGGCTTGCTAATGTTAGCATTTGGAGTAAGCATGACCAGATCGCGCCAGGCAAAGCCGACGTAGCCCTCAAGGTAATTTTATACCCACCGATTGACAAGCAGCCATTGCAACCCTATACTATAAGCGAACTTTGTAAGTCTATCGCACATTATAGGCCGAATATTGTCTAATCTATCTCCTTCATCCTCATCTAGGGCCACGGCTCATTTCGTGGCCCTTCTATTCGCTCTAAAGCCGAACTACTTGACAAGTTAATGAACGCCTATACTGCTGTGGGCTCGACCGTCCACCAGACTGGAATTGGCATTCGGCGGCCTTCAGAACGGGTTTGGCAGATAGCCTCGAGGTATGCATGCATTTTTGCAGGAGCAGATAGCTCAATCTCACGGGCGGTTTTGAAGCAGACAGCTGCAGATTCGGCTTCTCCCATTGCCAAATGATGAAGTCCCCGGAGATATGCATATCGGGCGTGAGCTTGAGGATTATCCGCATCCCTAATGGCGCTTGTCGGAAGCAAAAGGTCAAAAGCATCACTTGCATCTTTTCTTCCAAGTTTTTCGCGCGCTCGGCCAACATAAAATGCCTGTTCAGCGCCTCGCACGGCTATGTCATCTGCTGCCAACTTCCATGCAAGAACCGCTTTTTTGGCTAAGCCAAGTTGCTCTAGCGCAAGACCAAGGAGATAATATGCCTGGGCATCGCTGGAATCATGAAATTTGCTCGCCCCGATATTCTCCGGATATTCGGTCGCCCTCTGGAAATCTTGAGCCGCCTCTTTAAAGTTCCGTTCGCTAAAAAGTCGTGCACCTCGCATAAGGAGTGCCCTAACATATAATATTCGTATGTGGTATGCCAGCTCCGGCACAAAGAACCGCTTTGTAGTTATCAACTCTACTGCCTCGTCAAGTCGCCCCACCTCAAGAAATGCCCTAACCGCACGTTCCAGACATCCGCTATCTTCAGGCGCATATTTTAGGATATTCTCTGCAACTTTAATCCGCTCAGCATCCCTACCAGTTGTCTCAGCCAGAATGTCCAAATCACGCAGAGTCTCCGCATCCCCTGGGCTAACTTGATTCGCCTTTAGCATAAACTTATAAGCTGTCTCCGGATCATTCTTCTTATACCAGTATGCTAATGCAAGGTTCCGATAAGGCATATGATTGGTGCTTCCTGCTTCACAAGCTTGCTTCCAGTGTTCGATTGCCTCATCAACGCGCCCACGAACGTAAAGCATGCAGCCAATGTGAGTTCTAGCTTCTGCGTCAGGCTGCCTTTCAAGGACGCGCATTAATATCTCGCGGTGAGCAAAACAATTTACTATTCCTAACCCGTCTGGCCGGCGTTTGCTTGGCAAGTCGATTCCAAGCTCAACTGCAATGCCATTTAAAAATGGGTCATCTGGCGGCCCATATTCGACCCAGGCATTAACGACCGCCCTTGCCTCCTCCAACAAACCTAGTTCGAAGTACCATGCAGCCGCATCCATGTCTTCTTGGAATACTTCCAACAAAAGTATTGGAAAGACCTGGTTTTTCTCACCAGATGATTGAACCAGGTCTGATGAAATAAAAAGCCCGCTTTCGAGGAAATACTTCTCCCACTGTGCCGTTCGCCATAAAGGGTCTGCATCATGCAACTTACAAATCAAACCAAGCCCCCGTTCTGTCTCTCCGAGTTTTCTAGCTGACACCGCCGCCGCAAGTGTGAGGGTAGGGTCACAAGGGTTATTCTCGTATAGTTGGATAACCTCTTTGTACGCACCATCCCGTAGACCTGCCAGAGCCAACTGCCAAGATGCAAGTTTGCCAAAAACCGTATCTTTAAGAAGCAATCTCCAAAGCTTTCTAGCCTCCAGCGAATCACCCAGGGCTAGCGCCAGATACGCTGTTGCTTCAGGGTCGGGGCAGAAGCGCAATGCAATGCGTGCATGCTCTGCTGCTTCACGCAACTGCCCTGAAAGCAACCTCAGCCTTGCAAGCCCCTTCCGGCCTTCGGCTTCATGCTCTGTGCCAAGTAGTCGCCAATAATGCTCCTCCGCAGTCGCTAAGGAATCCAACCGCTCGAAAACACAAGCCGCCTGAAGTATCTCATCGGGCGTCTGCACTTTTGGAGGCATCACGCTAGTGCGCGGCACCGCATTCCGAATCCTATCTTTCGCAAGGGAATCGTATCGGAGAATAGGCTTTCCGCCGCCATCCCTAATCTCTATGTTCAATTCTTTTGCAGGATGCTCAATTGATATTCTCTCTATGCAACCTGGCATTAAATCAAGCCGCTGCTCTTTTATGGTAATGCCTCCCTGCAAAACCAGAACTCGGGCTTGAGGAACCTTTCGAGTCATCTGGATAAGGACCTCGGTGGCCACGCCTTCCTCACGTACGTTTATGATGCCTTCTTTGTGTGCCTTCACAAAACCGCCGGTCGGACCAACTGGTATCCATGCTTCGTTAAACTCAACAAGCTCATGAGGCATGAGGAAGTCAAAATCACCTTGCGTGGCAAATCTTCCCGCTTGAATCTCAAAGTAATCGCCGGCACTTTCGGTAAGCATTCTCTGCCAAAGCCTGCCCATTTCATCCCTGCCCCAGAAGAAAGCTTTTCTGCCTGGCAATTCCTCCTTGGGCGACCAGTGAGCAACCCCATAATCCCAATCCCAATAGTAAATCCCAAAAAAATCATCGTAGACCTCGGTGGCAAAAATGTCGCATGAGGTTTCATGCGCATACGCCCAGCTTAGGTCAGTTCCCCTGTGGACAGGCCACGCCATCTCGTTTCCATAAGCGCCAGAAGTAGCCATCGTCATTGGATAAACTAGCTGGGTGCGAGGTGTCTGATAAACTCCAGCGTTGGTCCACCAATAGTGCCGATGGGGTATTGAAGTCCCGTTATAGAGCCTGCCATGCTGGAAGAACCGATACTCCTCAGGAGCAAGACGGACTTCCATTGTGAAACGCATCCCCGTCATGCGCTCAGTATGACCAAATATAATCGAAACCGAGCCATCGGAATTCTGGCGCGTAACATAGGGAATTCGCGAATAAGTATAAACGGAATGGCCGATGGGAAAGTTGTACTCGATGCCGCCGGAAATCCATGCACCTCGAATAGCTATAAGCGCCGGTTTTATACAGTCACTTCTGTAAAATATTTCAGCCCGAGCAACTTATCATATGCAGAGAACAACCGACAACCAAAGTCAGGTAGAAACGTCAAGCGAAGAAACTCATTCTCAAGTACAACGCAATCATACTGCCTAACGATACGCTCCGAGCTCAAGCGGTTCTGCATTCTATAAGGATAGGGATGAGCTCCCAACTGCTTGGTAAAGCAAGGATTTGGACTCTCTGAACGCAAAACATACGTAGGCAGTTCTATAGATTCACGACGAACCTCAGCACTCATAACATCTCTCCCAAAGAATCTAACCGCCGATACCTTACACGGCATTTTGGCAGATTCCTTCAATGAAAACCCTTCTTTGAACACCTCTGAAGGGTAAGCCAACTGCTATGTCAAAATGTAAGTTGAGGCGACTCGGGTAAATAATATCACACTATACTATGCAGAGGTGCTGTGGCTGTGTCTGGGCTTAATAATTCAAAAATAAGAGTAGCACTCCACATTCACACACTATATTCTCCATGCGCTGATACAAAACTTGAAGACATTAATGAATATTGTCGCAAACTCGAGATAGACGTAATTGCCGTAACGGACCACAACACAATCGGTGGCGCACTCTTTCTACGCGCATTAGCCCCCGACCTTCGAATTATAATCGGAGAGGAAATCCAAACACGACAAGGAGAAATTGTTGGTCTTTTTCTAGAGCAAGAGATTGAGCCAGGCCTCGATGCAGTAGAGACTTGCGAGCGTATAAAAGCTCAGCATGGTTTGGTCTACATCCCGCATCCGTTCGACCTTTTCAAAATTCATCGCTTGAAAAAGCAAACTCTGATGCAGATACTCGACATGGTCGACATAATCG
>JAIMAU010000025.1 GCA_023511795.1 Armatimonadota bacterium
CGGCCCGTTCGTCTAGCGGTCTAGGATACGTGGTTCTCAGCCACGGGATCAGGGGTTCGAATCCCCTACGGGCTACCACATTATCGGCCCAAACGCGTGGAGGTCGTTTGGGCCGGTTTGCTTTACTGACAATTGATGGCTTCATCTAAATTAGCGGTGACTGAGGTGAACCCATGCCTTTGTGCAAAACGCAGTGCAACACAGACTGCAAATAGTATTGCCATTACAACCGTTGTTATTCTCGCAACATGCGTTCTCCTATATCTCAGCAACATTTATTATCAGACTAGCAGGATGCTTATGCTGGTCTGCGCTAACAGCGCCTTTCACTACCGTTTGTCTTGGTGAGCTTGTTTCCCTTTTCGTCGTAGGTAGACGTATGGTTGCTGGCAGTGAGCATCTTATTGCCGCATCGTGGGTGTAAATCGTCGTCCCTACGCTTACTATGGCTGACAAGGGTGAATCCGCATAGCCAGCCATATAATCCAGACATGAGGAGCTGTCAAGATGACAGACCAAACAGCAGGAAACCAAGACTCTCGCCTCCAAATCGCAGTGTGCTCTTTTGGAATAGGGTGCTCACCAAACCAAGCAGGCAATTTTCTTATCAGCATGCCGAATGGTAAGTATAAAAAACGGAACCCGCCAGGCGAGACAGCCCATCCGACCAATGCTCCGACGCCGAAGAACAATAGCACTGCACCAGCGATAAATTGTATTTCTAGTGAACGTTGTCATTGCCGATGTGCCTGCCTCTGAACGCTCATGGGGTGCTACTGTTGTTCGCCTTTCAGCAACTGCCCCCGCCATGTTAGTATGCTGCCGACCAGGAAAAGAATAGAAGCTTCATCCTTGCTTCTTCCTGAGACGATGTTAAGATAGGTAAACAAACCAAACCCCACCAGAGAATAGAAGAATCCAATCTTTAACTCTCTTTGCCTGGATACAAATATCCCATACAGGCATACTAAGCACCCAAAAACCGCAGCTAACACGCTGGGTAGTTCCATCTGAATCCACCCTCCTAATGTGTTTGAGCACTATACTTGTGTTCCATATTTGATCCCACAATGCAGTGAATCGCATCTGCTTTGGTCATGCATAGCTAGAAGACAGTCTACTTCCTGATATGCAGTGCGTTTGAGCACGCATCACCGCTGACTGCTGACTATGGCGGAGCCCGCGGCGGGATGGTTGGGAATTCTGTCGGAGGAAACCTTATTGATATTCGCGGTCCTTTAGGTAGAAACGGGATAAGAGTGAGAAAGCAATCTTCACAACCGTCCTTAAACTCGTCTCTATATTGACACATTATTTCGCGAAAGCATTCTATGCATGTTCCTGTTTTCAAACATCCCCCAGCGAGGCAACCAAGGAAGGCAGCAGTGGGAATACCAATACATTTAGAGCAGTAATAAATCGGAATCCACGGCAGCAAATTCGCAAAAAGCCAGGCGGGATCTACCCTTGTCACTGGTTGGTTATCGGTATATGCGTAGAGATTCATCCCTCCTCTGTATCCGATTGGATCACGAGAGATGAAGCGGCCAACACCTGGGTCATAGTACCTTGCCTTCAGGTAGTGTAAGCCTGTCAAATCAGCATAGTACCTGTATTGCCCGGCGAAACCGAAGTTTGGGGCTTCTCTGAAAGAGACGAGCATGTTTCCATAAGCATCGTAGACCGCTGCTTCGAGGATTGCTGGTGGTGTACTGCCATCACTCATCGCCCTGGTGCTCCCAATTCCATCCACATGGTAGATCGCCTGTATCTCTTCCAATATTCTGCTAAGCAGTCCAGGTTTAACATACTATGCGACGATATTGCTAGTTTTTCCTTCAATATTTCTGTGAAATTCAGCAAGAAATCCGTTGCCCGCCACCCCTGTAGTTTTCCTTACCCTTATCACATCCGTGTTATACACATAGGTTGTCTTGACACCACCGTTTGTCTTGGTGAGCTTGTTGCCTTTGATGTCATATGTAAACGTGCGGTTGCCGGCAGTGGCATGCTCGTAGGCGATCCAGTTGCCATCCTGGGCTAGTGGAAACATCTAAGATGGGGAAATGGTTTATAGTGAGACCATTAATATAAATGGCTCATATTAGGCCATGTATCCACGCGCATGAACTTGGCTGACGCCGTGGCTTTTACCCGTTCCTCTTGGATAATCTCGGCTTCGAGCACGAATAAGGGCGAACGAGAGCGTACCAACGATGCTTTCACCGTCACCATGGCACCAACCTTCACAGGTTCCCTATATTCAACTTGTAGGCTCGCCGTTACTGCCGATATGCCTTTTATCAGCAGGTAGTTCGTCATGGCGGAATCGAGAACAGTAGCTATGATGCCGCCATGTGCAATTCCTGGATAGCTCTGGTATCGAGCTTCGCAGAACCATTCGGCCGAAACGGTATCTTTGTCGCTCACCTTAAATGTCAGGCCTAGGCCGTCTTTGCGTTTTCCGCAAGCGAAACAGTTGCGGTGAAGGTCGGCAGCGCTGGTGCTGTCTTCTGCGTTTGATTGTTTTGCATTCTCCGGCAGTTCTAGTGATCGCAAGGATTTGCTCCAGTCTCCAGCGTCCCATCGAGATACGCGGCTACTATGTCAGCTGGAAGAGCAACCGGAGCGCCCACGCATACCCGAATTCCATTCTGTGAAAATAGGCTCTGGGCGCGGACCCCCATTCCTCCAGCGATAACAACAGTAACTCCCATCTCGTGCAGCCATCTCGGAAGCAGTCCGGGTTCATGCTCGGGCGCGGGAATCGTTTGTGTGTTGACGATTTCGTTGTTTTTAGGGTCAACATCCACAATTGTGAACTCATCGGTATGTCCAAAGTGAGGACAGAGAAGGCCATTTGCAGTTGGTATAGCGATCTTCATTTTAGGTGTATACTACCTCCTTTATGTATTCGATTGGTTATTCCAATTTGTGCTTTACAGCATTCCACAGCGATTTGATATCGCTGGATGCAGGGCCGTTGTTATATTCGACAACGCTCTTACAAACTATCTGAGCCCGGGTGACTGCCTCGTCATAGCGAATTTCACCTAGGAAGCTTGTGTTCCGTTCGGTACATCGTTCGCGTATCACGGCAGTCATTTCGGGATTGAGGTCACTTTTATTGACGCAGACCATTGTTGGAACCTTAAAATAGGCGGCCAAATCAGCAACACGGTCCATGTCGTGTAGTCCAGATAGAGTCGGCTCCGTTACTATGAGTACCAAGCTTGAGTCGGTGATCGAAGCTATGACAGGACAGCCAATGCCGGGCGGGCCATCAATGATGATAAGTTCTTGACCATTTTCTTCAGCGATTCTTTTTGCTTCTTTTCTTATTATTGTAACAAGCTTGCCGGAGTTCTCCTCGGCGAGCCCAAGCTTTGCGTGAACCATTGGGCCGTGTCTAGTTTCAGAGATGAACCATTCTCCGTTGATGCTTGGAAAGAAATTCACAGCTTTGACGGGGCAGACGTAGACGCAGACTCCACAGCCTTCGCAAGCTATGGGATCAATCTGATAGGTCTTGCCGACGACGTCGTTCGCAGGGCCGTCGAAGCTAATAGCGTCAAATCGGCACACAGACGCGCACTTTCCACATCCTATGCATTTGTCGGCTAGGATTGACGCTTTCTTGCTGCCGCTGAACTCCTCGCGCCGCACGATTTTGGGGGACAGCACCAGATGTAGGTCGGCGGCATCCACATCGCAGTCGGCAAGCACTTTGTTTTCTGCAAGAGCGGCGAACGAGGCGACGACACTCGTCTTACCTGTTCCGCCCTTTCCGCTTATCACGACAAGCTCTTTCACGGACTCTTACCTTTCTTATGCTTCCTTTTGTCAAGTTCTGCGCACATAAAAGATTGGGTCGCTGAATTAGGCCTAATTCCAGGTTGAGCAGCATGACAATAACTCCACCGGTTCGGACGAGGGACTCGTGCTGTTTGTTATATCACCCTTTTGTGGCCTTTGATGCACCACAGGAGGCAACATAGATTCTGGCATCGAACTAATAGGCCGGAAAAGGCTTGTAATCGGCGCTTTGCGCCGCAGTTCTAATTGTGTCGGGCGCTCGTCCAATGCTTTTTGCGAGACATCGAGCCCTGTTACACGGAATTCATTTTTGTTCATTAGGTACTCGGTTTCCACTTTAGACACTGCCTTCCGTAAATCTCTCTGGCATGGCTGTGCATAATGCTTTGTACCTTGGAATTGCTCATCAATGTTCAACTCAATTCATATGCACCAGGACATCCCGGCTCGGCCAGCGGTAACTCGCGAGCCAAGATTAGACCTGAGATACTGATATGCTTTCGCCCCTGTGCAGTGGCAGCAGGCTATCTGTCCTATATCCATCCTCTGCAGGAATCCGGCGAGCGATTCCAGCCTGTCTTCATCTGCGCCGCCCAGATGAAATCCGCCTGCGAGCAGGTCAATGCGCGTTACACCCGCCACATTTATTGCAGCGAGCACATTGTTCTCGACTCCTCTGTGTGCACAGCCAACCAGCACGGCAACCTTGCCGCCGTTTCGCACGATTAGACACTGTTCATCCTCAAAAGTGTCTTGCGTAAGTTCGTCATCGCCTGTTAGAAACCTGCTTTCGAATATTTGCGTTCCAACCATTGGTGTAATCTCTCCACTCAGAATCACACCGGGCAGAACTTCGACCGCCGATTTGTTGAGCACGAAAGCAGCCTTCCGCAGCACGACCTCAGCAGGCATTCCAATGTAACGCACCCCAACTGTTGATTGCGCGTACTTCGGTTGAAAACATGCAGGGTGTGCAAAGTATGCTATCCTTGGTAATTCCTTCATTGCTCTAATCAGTCCGCCGGTATGGTCGTAGTGACCATGGCTGAGACCTATGGCTTTGATCGCCCCGGGCTCGCGTCCAAGAGCAATTAGGTTGTATAGCCACGCATCGGTCTGCCCGGTGTCGAACATGACTGCCCCATCGTTGGTTTCAACGAGAAAGCTCAGCCCGTGCTCCGACTTCAGCATGTCGCTTGCTGCTTCGTTATCAACAAGGAGTGTTATTTTCATCACGCGGTCCAACCGTTTGCGCTTGTTTTATCGCCGTCAGCCGGCTTATAATCAAATCAATTTTATCGGCGATAGGGTTTACCATGTGGTCTTCAATTGTCCCAGCATCGGAATGGGACGATATTTCTGGGTCAATTGGCAAGTCGACCAGGAATCCCCATATCGCGGGCGATATGCTCTCCGTTAGAGTTTCCGAATGGGTAGCTGACACTGCCGCATTTTGGACACCTAAGCCATGCCATGTTTTGAACTAGCCCGAGAATAGGCACGTTCATTTTGCGATACATATCCACCGCCTTCCGCACAACCATTGCGGCTAGCTCCTGTGGTGAGGTCACTATGACCACACTGTCCAGGGGCAGTGACTGCATTACGGTGAGAGGGACATCGGCCGTGCCGGGTGGGAGGTCTACCAATAGATAGTCAAGCTTGCCCCAGAACACATCCTTCCAAAACTGCTTGACCGCATTTGAGATCAAAGGGCCGCGCCAAATCACGGCCTCATCGGGGCTGTCGAGCAACAGATTGATGGAAATAACCCTTATTCCGGAGCGAGTCTTGACTGGGAATATGCCCAACTCATTTATCTCGGGTCTTTCAGCTATTCCGAACATCTTCGGAATGCTTGGGCCGGTTACGTCCGCATCAAGTATCCCGACCGCATGTCCAGCTTTTCTGAGAGCGCAGGCAAGCAGGCTGGTAACAAGCGACTTGCCTACGCCTCCTTTGCCGCTCATTACGCCTAGCACATTAGCAACCTCGTTTGATTGCTCGGCCAGCGTGAGCTGGTCGGTGGTTCGTACATCCGCCATTTTATCCTCCAGTCACACAACGGTAGTAAGGGTCAGTGTCCCCAATTTGTTCTATGAGTCCTTCTTGCATGAGACGTTGCAGATGCTTTGTAACCTCGTGAATATTTCGGCCTGAAGCAGTGACAATATCATCTATGGTGCAAGGCCTTCTGGAGAGCATTCGCATCAGCTCGTCTCTGACCTCCCGCCATTGCCGCTTGTCTGCAGGCATGAGCACTCCGCCTGCGATAATCTCGGCCGTGCCACCAAAGATTTTACATGCTCTTCTAAGCGTCTCATCAGAGACACACTTGGCTTCTCCGGATTTTGACGGCCTTTCGACGGTGTTTAACTGCACTTTGTCGGGGCAGATTAACTGGATAATTTCGCACATCGCATGAAGTTCGGCATCCGAATCATTGACTCCCTCGACTAGCATAATCTCCAGCCAAATTTGGCCATGGGACTCCTGTGCAGTTTGCACAAGACCTTCAGTCATTTCAGCGAAACTGATGCCAGGCGCAGGTCTATTTACTGCTCGAAAAGTATGCTGAGTTCCAGCGTCCAAGGAAGGTAGCAAAACGTCTGCCATCGAAACTGCATCACGTATTTCGACATTGTAGAGCAGCGAACCGTTCGTAATCACAGCCAGTGGAATATCGGTGAGCCTCTTTATCGCCCGAATCATCTCGCCAAGATCAGTGTTTAGCGTAGGTTCGCCGGAGCCTGCGAAGGTAATGTAGTCCGCAGTCCCACCGTGTTCCAGCCATTGCTCGATATCCCACATTACATCCTTTGCGCCGACAAGCCTTCCAGGTATAGAAGTCAGCTCGGTTGTTCGACCAAGCTGGCAATATATGCAGTCATAGCTGCAGACTTTGTGCGGCACGATGTCCACTCCCAGCGACCGTCCAAGTCGCCGCGATGGCACAGGGCCATATAGGTATTTATATTTCACAGGGGCTTTTGCGCTCATTATGTCTTTGTCAGTCTTTCCAATAAGTACCGGAAGACGACCTCATCCGGCCGCTCTTTGCCTCTTTGAACTTTTCGAAATCCCCCAACCGAAGGCGGCGCTTTCTCTGCGTTTATCCTTCGAATCTTGCTTTTGTCAGTCTTCTTTGGGCTGTACTTTCGAAAGAGCGTCAGCGATTGCCTTCTCATCTACAATGCCAAACGGTTCATTGGCTTTCGTTTTCTTGCCTGACGCGGCCCAGACATGCGTGATGCCTAACTCCTGGGCTTCCACTTGGTCGAATAACGACCGCAGGTACGAATCAATCTGCTCGGTGGATGTCTCGCCCTTTCGGTGTTTTACCTTGCCTTGCATCTGATGCTACTGTTCCATCAACTCAAATCCTTTTGCATTGAACTCCACTGTGAGAGCCTTCCATCAACAGCTAGCACCCGCGTTATTTCGTCAAGCACACCGCATGGATTGTCAATTTCATGGATGGCATTCACAAACGTGATTGCGTGGAAACTGCCCTCATCGAAAGGAAGCTTATGTGCATCCAGAATTACAAGCGTGGGCTTATCAGCCAGACCGCCGAGTCGCTCCTTAGTTTTTTTTCAATGCCTCTTGGTTGATGTCGCCTGATATTACCGAATATCCTCGCTTTAGAATCTGTAGGAGCATTCGGCCTGAGCCAGTGGCGATATCCAGGACCGCATCTCTAGTATCGAAGCCTGCAGGGTCAAGCGCCGCATCGTATTCGCTAACAAGCACAGCCTCTAGCTCGTGCGGCATCTTTTCAAGATTGCGGTTGCGCAAAAGTAACACCTTTCAGCAGCAATTCGAACGCCGCGGTATATTCGGGCAGCGCCTCGATGATAAGTTTGCCTCGCGAGTAAGCTTCCGCAATTCGTCTGTCGTCGGGTATTTGCAAAAGCATCTCAATGGACTCGCTGTCGCAGTAGTCGAAAACAGCTTTGTTGCCAACATCAGCGCGGTTCACAACAACCCCGAACGGCAGCTTCAGCACCCTTAGCATCTCAACGGCCAGCTTCAAATCGTTTAGACCAAACGGTGTTGGCTCAGTCACAAGGAGCACATAATCAGCTCCCCTCACTGATTGTATCACCGGGCAGGAAGTGCCAGGGGGAGCATCGATTATGTTCAAACCGCCGTCTGTAGTTTTCTTCCTGACTTCTCTTATAAGAGGTGGCGACATGGCTTCGCCAATTCTGAGCTTCCCATGCACAAATTTGATTCCGCTCGCTATTCCTTCTTCAATAACTCCCACTTCGCGGCCGGCCTCGGTTATCGCACCGGTTGGACAGACCAGCACACACCCGCCACATCCATGGCATAGATTTGGAAATGTGAGGACAGTTTTGCCAAGTAGCGCTATTGCACTGTACTGGCATATCTCCTTGCACTTTCCACAAGTTATACATTTGTCCTCATCTACGACGGGCACGGGAACAAAAACAGAAGTCGTTTTCTCAAGCTCAGGCTTCAGGAATATGTGGCCGTTCGGTTCCTCAACGTCGCAGTCAAGGTAGCTGACGTCAAATCCCTGCATTTCTGCAACGCGCGCCAAATTAGTCGCTATGGTTGTCTTGCCGGTGCCGCCTTTCCCGCTGGCTACCGCGATGGTAGTTGTATTTATCACTTTTACCAGTGCTTCTCCACATCGGCGGAGTCTATTGGGCTTAGCTTTCCAGACTTGAACTCTTCAATAGCTTCTCCAACAGTGCCCTGAAACCCCGCGTAAGTTCTAATTCCCGCAGCCGACAGAGCACGGAAGGCGTTCGGCCCCACATGACCTGTGAGGACAGCTTCAACTTCCAGCATGGCTATATTTTGGGCTGTCTGTATCCCTGCGCCCTGCACGGCGTTCAGATTCACTTTATTGTCATGCACCTCGGTATTTCCGGTATCGGTGTCAACGACTATGAGATACCGACTCCGTCCGAACCTTTGGTCAACCTTGCTTTCAATAGACGGTTCTTTTGCGGTGATTGCCACTCTCATCAGAAAGTGCGTCTCCTGCCTCGTCCTTGTCTTCGGCCACCTCCCATACCGCGGCCGCCTCCTCGGCGAATGCCATAGGCCCCAAGGCCGAAACTGCCAAGTGTCCCTTGCAGTATTCTTCCAAGCCAGCTAATTGGCTGCTGTGGGGTCGCTTGTGAATTATTGGTTCCAAGAGGGTTACAAGGCCCCTGTCCTCTACCCGTCATAGGTCCTTGTCCAGCAGGACCTGTTCCATCCATTCCTGGCATCTGATTAACCTCCGTTAGATATTTACCATCCGCCGCGCCCACGGCCTCCACGACCCATGCCTCGGCCACGGCCCATACCTCCGCCCATGCCCATTCCTGGTCCTTGGCCGGGAGGGGCATTCATTCCAAAGTGGGCGGCAACTGTCGGTGCAGAGATTTCTTGTAGCGCTCCTGCTTTGAGAAGATTCACTGCGTTCCTTACGGTTTCACCTGCGCAAGAATATACCTTGATTCCAGCCGCAGAGAGCGCTTGGTACGCATTCGGACCCAGATTGCCGGCTATCACGGTCGACACACCAAGGGATGAGACCAATTGGGCCGCTTGGATTCCCGCGCCTTGCGCCGACATTGCCCCAGGGTTTTGAACGGCAGATGCATCGAACGTCTCTGTGTCGACAATGACGAAATACGCACACCTGCCAAATCTGGGGTCAACCAGCGCATCGAGTGTGTTGCCTATTGAGCAAACTGCTACTTTCATTTGAGTTCCGTTCCTTTCAAATAAGTTTTTTCAAGTTACGAGTTCATCTGTGAAGTTGAGCAGAATGCCAGTGCTGGCATCCTGCTCAGTGTACGAATAGTAGCCATAAGTCTTCGTTTCCTCGTTTTCGGCTAGGCATGTCTTTGCGGCTGTCAGTTGCCCTTTGCCCACGGACAACCGACAGTACAAAACTATCTTTTCATGCGCCGCTACTGTCCACAACTATATATTAATAGTATGCGCACTAGCCGAAAAAAAGGATCTTTCCCCGAATCGGGCATGTTGTTTGTTGAATACCCCCAGCTCCTGTTACTTGGTCTGAGCTCTTTCCAGATTCTCAATCTGGGACTTAATGGTAGCGAGTTGCTGTTCGAGTATCTCGGCTTGCTTCCTCAGGAACTCAAGCCGCGTCTGTGGCTCAAAGCCTGGCCAGCCCGTTGGGGCGCCAGCTTGTGCCATTGGCGCCGCTTGAAAGGTAGGCCACCGACCAGTAATGAGGTACTCTGCACAAGGGCCCAGCCCTGTCGCGCTTCGACCGACCCAACCGGGGCTGTAGCCGAATCGCATCCATCCAGGCAAGCCTGTGAGATAATACATGTTCCGATATCTCATCGTTTTTACCCCCTTTTGCCGCCTTGACGGCGAATTAGTAATTTCTTCATTTCTCAAGAGGTTGCAACTTTTGGTCTTTTCAAGCCGATTTTTGCCACCGCCAACTACTACTCAAACGCTGATAGATGTGCTCTTACCTTGGTCATTTTGTCAGCCGTGGTTGTTTTAGGAACACTCCGGTTGCCGGTGTGGCGAATCCGGTATAAAAGTAATACCCTCTAGCTAATCTTGTGCAGAACGATAACCCCAGGCCGGTTCTGTCTCCGCGGCCCCGCGCTGTTCCGCGACCGAAGCTTAAGCCTGCAGGATTAGTGAATCCCGACATTCTATAACCAGCGCGGTACCCAACTCCTCGACAAGTCATAGCTCCTAGTCCGAGGGGGCCGGTCCCGCCACCTTTTGGCATGTCATCCTCCTTTGCGCCGCCAGTCTCCGGTATCACCGCACCTAGGTTGAGTGATAGATGTAACTTACACTTAGATTATACCCTACCGTTCCAGGGGAGTCAACATATTTTTCCTATTTACTTGGAAATTTTTTTCTCTCGCCTAAAGAATCATTCGGCCGAAAGTCTTGGCGAATGTGGGCAACCTGATTGTAGTGTTTTTCAAGGCGGCATGCGAATTAATAGGTGTGCAGGAACGCAGCGCTGAATGCTAGCAGTACTTAGTTTAGGCTCCGTCTAGATTGTGAGGAGGAAGTTCTCGATGTATACAAGTGGAACGAGATGTGATAGAATTATAGCGCTACGGCACCCGCGACATGAGCGCTGCAAAGCGCATGATTGGTGCCGTGGTGTTTTTGAACGAACAAGGAGTTGCTAGTTCATGCCGAGAAGATACTGTCATCGGCACGCGGCAAGAGGCCCGTGCACCTGTGCAATGGGAAATCTCTATAGGTTTGTGGAGCCTGTTGTTCTGTATATGCTGGCGAAGAAGGGGTCAGCTTATGGCTACGAACTCGCGGCTGACCTAGCCGACCACGCTCTTACCGACGCAGAGATTGACCGCGGAGCGCTCTATCGAACCCTTCAGCGACTTGAGGCGATGGGACATGTGACCTCCGACTGGGACACCAGCGGTTCCGGTCCACCACGCCATGTTTACAGAATTACTGAAAGTGGCAGGGTACATCTCCGCGAATGGGCTGTGGTTCTGAGCAACCTGGCTCATTCCATGGATGCCTTCGTACATGATGTAAGATCCCTTGGTGAAGCTGATACGGAATCGGCTGAATCACCGGTTGCAGACGTACATTAGGCCTATTGTATAACGGCGAAAACTTTCTATTTAAACTTTAGAGAAAACCTTTTGCTTCATTGTGAGTCCGGGTGCTGATAAGGTGCCTTCCCGCATTACTGGCGCAAGACGCTTTCTACGCGTTTTGTGCCAGTTTGCTTTGTTTAGCGGTGAGTACTATCCAATTATTTGCTCTTTAAAATAATTGCTTCCCACCGTTGACATTTTGTAGTAATTTGGTTATTATGCCAAATGGCAAAACTTTCGTGGAAGAGATGTGCATTTTAATTGCCAGTATATTTTGCCTTGAAATAGCTAGACAGAATACTGGCGGGCAAGAATCAAATGCTCAGCCCGGTGTATTTTGTAGATAGGGAGGCGTGCAACGATGGAGAATAGCGTTGGTTTTATAGGCGGCGGCAGGATTGTCAGGATATTCCTGGAAGGATTGAGCAGAGCGGGAGAGACACTAGATGGTATTGTTGTGAGTGATACCAATGCCGATGTGCTGAGCAGGCTGGCGAACGCGCATCCGCAGATTAGGGTAGTAACCAACGACAATAAACAAGCAGCCACGTGCGAGATGGTGGTGCTCGCCATACATCCGCCGGTGCTTGGAGGTGTTCTATCGGAGATTGCTCCTAGTTTGCAGCCATCAAGCATTGTACTATCTTTAGCGCCCAAGTTTACCATTCCAAGGCTTGTTAATAGTTTGGGAGGATTCGACAGAATTGCTCGGATGATACCAAATGCGCCTTCGATTATAAATGCTGGGTTCAATCCGATAGCCTTCTCGCCAGCACTGAGTGAGCATGATAAGTCGAGAATTCTCAATCTAGTAAGCCCCCTGGGGGAGTGTCCAGTTGTGCGCGACGAAGACCTTGAGGCATATGCAATAATAACAGCGATGGGTCCGACATATTTCTGGTTCCAATGGGCAGAATTACTGAAAATAGCGGTGAACTGCGGGCTGAGCGAGACCGATGCCAAGACTGGCATTACAAATATGATTATTGGGGCTGTAAAAACGCTGTTCGAGTCAGGGATGACAAAGGACGAAGTATTCGATTTGATACCAGTCAAGCCTTTGGAAGAAGATGAGAGCACGATTACATCAATATACAATAAGAAGCTAATACCCCTATATGAGAAACTGAGAAGCTAAAACCTCGTTTTTATTGCCATGCCTTGGCAAAGGCAGAGAATTTTGATTGACTATGTAAAATTAGTAGGGCAAAGTGCGACAAAGGACAAAAGCATATGAATAGGCGAATATACGAACTAAGAGCAAAGATTATCAAGGCGATGGCTCACCCTAGTAGATTAATGATCATAGATGAGCTCGCAAAAGGAGAAAGATGCGTTTATGAACTGCGAGACCTAGTTGGCTCCGACATATCGACAGTTTCCAAACACCTGGCTGTCATGAAAGACGCAGGCATCGTTATTGACCGAAAAGTGGGGCAGCAGGTGTTCTACAGTTTACGTGTGCCTTGCATTCTGAACTTCTTTGGATGTGTAGAAGCAGTAATGAAAGCAGTAGCTGAAGAGCAGATGGAACTTGTGGGATAGTTCGTTTGCAAAGTGCAAGACGAAAAAAGCCTTTTTCTTTTATTAATAATGTGGTAATTTGGCGAAATTACCTAATTAATATAATTGAGGTCGAATTGGACTAAGTAATTTAGACTTCAGCACTGGCTGATAAACGTATTTCGCTAGGAGGAGATAAGATGAAAAAAGTGGTAATACTGATGTGCACTTGCAGTGGTGCGTGTCCGAGTATGGAGGAAATAGATTTTTGGGAACTGGCGGAGCGCATAAGGCTGGAGCTTCCGCATGACTATCTGGTGATGCACCCAAGATTGTGCGAAGAAAATGGCGAGGCCATGATGGCAGATCTTCTCAAGCCAGATGCGGTGTACATAACTCCTGCGTGTGGCGAGAAGAAGCAGATGAAGTTATTGCTAGGTGGGTTTGCACGAGCAGGAGTGCCCATGGATGAAGAGCACTGGATACCAATAATGATGGGCATGAAAAATACCGACGAGGTCTTTGCAGAGATTAAGGCTGCGGTGGAAAGAGTAGAGGAGTCAGAAAAGTGAGCGTCCGTAAGTATATGGGAATTGACAGGGATAAAATAGCTTGGTATCCAACGATTGATGAAGATATTTGCACGGGCTGTGGAGAGTGTGCAGAGTTCTGTCCGAACAGTGTATTTGAACTAAGGGACGGTGTAATGGTTGTGGCAAATCCGTTTAACTGCGTACCTGGCTGCGACAGATGTGCTTTAGTTTGTCCTTCATCGGCTATAACGTTCCCTTCAAAAGAGAGCTTGCTTCAACAGATAGAGAGGCTGCGCCGGTCTTGAATTAGATGGGCTTTGCGAAATTGGAAGACATACGCTCGGCAGTTGTGATTGCATGCAGTCAATATATTCGAGTTGGCGCAGTGGCTAAACACATACAGCTTCTGGGTTAGAAGGCTATTCCTATCTTCTCGACAGAAGCGAGCCTTTGCGGCACTCAAGAAGGCGACGTGTCCAAGTGCTTATTCGAATGAAAAGAATTCAGAACTACGTTGACTGTACAGCGGGAGCTCAGTCGGATAAAAAGGAGTACTAAGGTTGGTGGCGTTCAATCTGATTGGCTTGTGTATCCTGGCGGCTTGCTTTGCTCTTGATAGGCACAAGACGATTCGCTCTGTCCATCGGGGGCTGATGATGTTCTGGAAGATAGTTCCAGAGATGTCGATTGTACTTATCCTTATCAGCATTTCTCTTTCGGTTTTGACGCCAACACAGCTTAGACAGTGGCTCTCCGCTGATACTCCTGCGCATTTTGTATTGGCATTGGCTGTCGGCTCGGTCGCGCTCATACCTGGGTTTGTTGCTTTCCCACTAGCAGGAGTCTTGCTAAAGAACGGCGCATCTATAACGCTCGTTGCAGGCTTCCTGACGACGCTATTGATGGTAGGAGTGGTCACGTTACCGATGGAAGCTAGATATTTTGGCTGGCGTACGGCGCTTTTGCGCAATGGTCTATCGTTTATCGGAGCTGTGGCGATTGCGTTGGCAATGGGGAGGCTGCTGTGAAGACAAACCCCAGGAGCATTATCAGTCTTGGAGCGACTGGTGTTTTCCTGTTTTTCTGTGCTTGGGGTGTTTGGTTTGGGCACAACGATTTTGCAATTCGGTCTGCAAACAGCTATCTAGGCTTCCTGAAGGAAATGTTCTGGGTATTGCCCATGATGTTCTTGCTAATAGGCGTATTCGATGTGTGGGTTCCTCGGGAGATTGTCGAGCGGCACGTTGGCGAAGATGCAGGCCCTATTGCCATCCTGTGGATGATTCTTCTTGCAATGCTTCAAGCTGGGCCGCTGTATGGAGCATTTCCTGTGGCAGCGGCACTTTCGAAGAAGGGTTGCGCCGCTAAGTATATCTTTATTTATCTTGGAGCATTCTCGGTGATGAAGCTTCCGATGCTGAGCTTTGAGATAACATTCCTGGGCTGGAAGTTCTCCTTGGTTAGGCTAATGTTTACGCTGCCGGTGTTTATCACTATTGGCTACATAATGGGGCGCCATCGTGCCTATGTTGTACAGTAAGGAGGGGTGTATGGAAAGGTGTCGTGGAAAAACTGTAGCGGCACTTATAACTGCTGCCTTTTCAGCGCTGATTCTTGTGATAGTTCACGGTAATTTTCAAGCATTTAGCGCTCTGGTGCAGGCGGAAAGCTTAGATTCGCAGACATACTCGCACGTTCCGATTGAGTTGCTTGACGAAAACGGGGCCAAGATTGATCCGAATGCGGCGAATGCAAAGCCATATAGCCCACGCCGCACCTGCGGAGCGTGTCATGATTATGAGGCTATCAGCAAAGCATATCACTTTCAGCTTGGCGCTGATAGAATCTCCGATGATTATGGTAAGAAGGTCGGCAAACCATGGATTTCCTCACAAGGGCAGTTTGGCAGACAGCACCATATGTCGTACGCCTGGGTGGCAAAAAAACGCAATTCGTCTGCAGATGAAATTGGCATGACCCCATATCAATACTCGCAAACATGTGGAGCTTGTCATGCTGGCGGCGGCCCGATGGAGCGAGACCGCGATGGGCAGAGATACGAGCAGAGGCAGGCGAGTCACCCTGAGATCGCGGACAGCTTTGATGGTGACTACTACAAGGCAGCCTGGGATAAATCTGGAGTTGTTGAAGCCGACTGTCTTATGTGTCACATGCAGTCTTACAATGCTCAGGCTCGTAGCGACCAATTGTCTAAGGCTAACTTTAGGTGGGCGGCCACAGTTGGCGCAGGACTGGGCACGGTGGAGGGTTCAGTAAAGGATGGTCAGTTGCCTCACTTGACATATAATCGTGCCCTCTTTATAAGCGATGGAAAGGTTGCACTGAAGATTACTCGTCCCGAAGACGCAAACTGCCTTCTCTGTCATGGCGAAGCCGAGGTCAAGAAACGTGGCCATGTTTGGTATGATAGCCGACAGTCTGACGTTCACACGGCAGCAGGTATGAAGTGCATCACCTGCCACTCATCAGGCCCCGACCATCAGATTCGCAAAGGGCACTCCCACAATGTTTATCTACATGACGAGCTTGATGACCCCACACTCTCCTGTGAAGGCTGTCACTTGTCGCCAAAGTCAGCGAAAAAGCCTGAACATAAGTCCCTGCCAAGTAGTCACCTTGCTAAGATTGCATGCGTGACCTGTCATGTGAGGGAGCACAACGTAGCAGCTGTTGGAGCAGTTGACACTACAACGGGAAAAGCTTTGGGACTGCCGACTGTACCGAGCGCGAAAAAGTATGGGGAAAGTGGTACGTGGACTCCCGCATATTTCCGCCTAGAGGATGGCAAGATCTATTCCGGCAATGCCATACTACCTGTTTGGTGGGGAAATCGTGTGGGCGAAATCATTTATCCGCTCCACTTGGACGAAACCGCCAGAGCCTTCGACCGCGTCAAGGATGTTATCAAAGACGACACTGGTGACGGCAAGCCAGAAGCGAATACGGAAGCCGAGATAAAAGCAATGCTCGCTTCAATTGCAGAGACCCTGAAAGGGGGACGATTTAAGCAAGTTGCTCCGGCCTTTGTCAAAGGAGATAGAGTTTGGGAGGTTGTGCGCGGGCAACTTGTATGTCGGCCTCATCCTCAAGCTTCACCCTTGTATTGGACATTTAGTCACAACGTTTCGCCATCTTCGAAGGCTTGGGGCGCCAAGGGATGTTCGGATTGTCATGCCCCAAATTCCCAGTTCTTCTACTCCCCGGTGATAGTCGATCCATTTGACGACAAAGGCCGCCAAAAAAGCATGCCAATGTGGCAGTACTGCCGAATAAGTAAAGATGTGATTGAGGTGGGGAGTTGAAACTTTTTAGATTTCTGGTGTTTGCGTTGCTTACATGTATGATGGCTTCATCCAGCGTTGGTTCCGCTACTCACAAGTGGCAAGGCTATTTCCAGGTGCGCTATACTAACCCAGAAGATCGTGCCGATTACCTAAGCCTGCGCAGACTCAAGCTGTATGGATGTGGTCCCATTTCTGGCAGCTGGAGCTACTACTTGCAGTTTCTGTACAAAACCAATAACCGTAGCTCAACTGATAATCGAATAGTCGTACAGGAGGCAAGTGCTAATACGCAGTCTGGTTCTGTCAAGCTCACGATAGGACAGTTCAAGCCGCCTTTTGGAATGGAACGGTTTACCTCCGACTCCATGCTCGCATTAATTGACCGCAGCCAGCCGACCGATAAGTTGGTCCCAAATGGCAGTCTAGGAATGTCGTTTGCTCGTGATCGGGGCGTTCAAATTGAACGGAAGATTGGTAAGGTTGCCCGGTGTGCAGTTGGGGTGTTCGACGGCAACGGTGCCAACGAGCCATTAGAGGGCAATGGCCCGCTGATAGTTGGGCGCTTCATATACGAGCCGTGTTCTGCTGCAAAGCGATTTCATTCCGAAGTTGCCATATCATGGCGCAAAGACCACGATATTGACTTTACTGGTCAGCTTCCAGGCGCTCCGCCAGGTTATGCAAATTTCTCAGGCAAGGATGTTCGGCAGAATATAGCGATTGCCTATGATTTTGGCAAAAACTCGCTTCGCTGTGAGTACCTTGCGGCTCAGTATCACAGCAACAAATCTGCGATTCCCAGCATAGATGCACAGGGATATTATCTGCAGTGGGCTTACGCTGCATCTCGGAAGTGGTTGCTGGCAGCACGTTTTGAAGCTATGGACCCTGACTGTTCGGTTGTGAACTCGAAGGATATATCATGGCTCACAATTGGCGCTACTTATTATATGAAATCCGACTATCACAAGATTCAAGTTAACTACATATTTAAGTCAGAAAAGGCTAGCGAGATTAATAATGATGCTATAGTAGCGCAGTATCAAAGATTTTTCTGATTTGGATTTGATACTGCTTCAGAGAAGCCTTTGAGCATTGCAAAGTAGCGATATGGCTCCATTCTCGTTTATCGTGCCTCGCCTGTAGCAGGTATTTTCAAACCTACCCGACTGTCTTTGAATATTGCGCCATTTTGCAAACCCAGAAATACGCAACATATATCGAGCAACATTTTGGAGGAAAATCAGATTCCAATCCTAAAATCTTTTATTGGAAACTAAAAGATTTTAAGCCAGAATGGCAAATCTTCTTGCAAAAAAACACTTTTTCCGCCTTTCATAATTTAGGGTAACAAATGTCTACTATTAATCAAGCCATAGGTGTAGAAATTGGCGGGACCACGCTCAGGATAGGCCTTGTTGATGAGAAGGGCAATGTTGCGCATGCAATTCGACTTTCTTCCTCTGATTTATATAATCAAAATACCGCGACAGAACGCCTAATTGTGCATATCACCGAGTTCTTATGGGAGATTCAAAAATCGTTTGATGAGTGTAACGGTATTGGAATTGCCGCGGCTGGATACGTTGATAATAATGCTAAGACGATGGTAGTTGCTTCGAACCTAGGTTGGCGGAATTTCGCCCTTGGAAGGGAAGTCGAGGACCTAATTGGCAAACCGGTTGTGATGGACAAGGATACAAATATGGCTGCGCTAGGCGAATTCTCCGTCGGGGCTGGTCGAAATCTCAATTCCTTAATTTATGTTGCGCTTGGGACTGGGGTTGGTGGTGCAATAATTCACGAAGGAAGATTACTTCGGGGGAGGAGAAACAGCGGCGGAGACTTTGGCCATGTTTTTGCAGGGGGAGATTGGAAGTGCGGGTGTGGATTAGTTGGTTGCCTAGAAACAGTCGCAGGCGGAGTGGCAATCGCAAGGAAGGCGAGAGAAGCAATTGAGGCGGGGTCGAAATCAATAATTACAGACTTAGTTAAGAACAATCCTTCCGACATCACTGCTCAAACAGTGGCAAAAGCGAGCAGTGAAGGAGACACGTTGGCACAACAAATATTGGTCGAGGCTGGAAATGCAGTAGGTGTTGCACTTGTGAATATAATACGAATGGTTGGACCTGAAGCGGTAATTCTAGGTGGAAGTGTCGGCAAGGTTAAAGAAATATTCGAAACCGTGAAGGCCTATGTAGAGGAAAACAGCGCTTTTCCTGGAACCGACCTGCCACCAGTTAAGGTGCTTCCAGCTGCTCTTGGAGATTCTGCTGCAATCATTGGGGCGGGGCTGGTTTGTTCCAAACTGTTACTTGACTGATGACCTCGGAATTGATAGGTTTACCATTCTCAAAAGTTATCACTGTTTTTGTTACACGCTTTCCAGTTTTGGTGCCAGTTCGATATCTGAGTTCTGAAGGCGCTGTTACTTCTGTTACCTTTGTGATTAAGCTTTTGGTTATTACCGTAACCGGTGGCTTAGGAGGCTTTATTAGCAGTCTATCTCCCTCAACCAAAGCATCTAGATTAATGTTTGGGTTGAGTTTTTTGAGATCGGTTAGCGAAACTTCATACTGTTGAGCGATGAATACAGCGCGGTCGCCAGCTTTTACGACATGATAAATTGGCTCGTCGGTGATTGACACAAGAATATCGGCAGCTTTTTCTGGGGTAGGGCAGATTTTGCTGATTTCTACATATTTGCGCTCGATGCCTACGTTTTCTTTGAACGTGGGTTCCTCACTAAGATTGTCAACTTTGCTTGCGAAACGTTTCTTTACAATCTCAAGGGTCTTTAGGGCGTCTTCTTCTTTGACGAGCGCAACAATTGGTTCTTCATTTACTGAAATAGCAAATGCTTCAGCTCTAACTGATAGTAGGTTTTCAAGCATTCCGGCGGCTTCGGGGATGGGAACAACTTCTGCGTTTTGCCGAGCAGGTCGTACCGTGACAATTTTATCGAACCTGGTGTGTCGAACTTTTACGTCACTTGGGGTTCTCAACTGGTTAAGCAAGGCTTTTGCGGCGGCGGCTGATTCCACAGTAACGATTGCCTTGCCATCAACACAGATTGTGCATGGCTTCCCGCCGAAGTGTTGAGAAGCCGCCCATCCAGCAATTATGATAATTATTGAAATTAAGAAAGCACGTTCAATCCATATCCTGCGCTTAATGTTTTTTTCGGGCTTTTCCTCCATATATTATTTCTCCCATCAACTCCTTTTTATGGTAATTAGATGTTGGCTAAGGTAAGGAAGTTTTTGGTCCCTTTTATTCTGAACACCTGTCAATAGAAGAAGGTAATATCAAATACCAATTAATTCGCTTACAGTAACAATTTGATATCCAGATGACTGCAACGTTTCAATCATGGAATCTAGGGCTTCTGCTGTTGCCTTACTGCCGCAGTGCATAAGAACAATCGAGCCGTTTTGAACATGACTGAGCACGCGCTGGCAAATCTCGTTGGCAGTAATGCCGCGTTTGAATGCGTCCCAACTGTCCACATCCCAGTATATAGAGCGATAGCCGTTTTCTGCAAGAATGCGCAATACTCGCTTGTCCCTAGAACCGTATGGTACCCTTGCGAGTGGTTTGGTGCTGAGGCCTGTTAGGCGAGTCACCAGGTCGTCAACGCGTGCCAATTCATTTACTATTTCCCCTTCGGAAAGCTCGGGTAAACTTCGATGTGAATAAGTATGGTTGCCGATTTCATGGCCTTCGGTAGCAATTCGTCGGGTAAGTTCCGGATTGCGTTCAATCCATTTACCTGTGAGAAAGAACGTGCAGTGCAAATTGTGCTTAGCTAAAACATTTAAGATTTCGTGCGTTGGGCTACTATCTGCGCCAGCATCGAATGTTAGAGCAATCAAAGGTTTCGTTCTGCTACCATGAGACACCTCGTTCCATTGTTCCTTTGAGGTAATCGTTGGCTTAGGCGGTTTCCTAGTTGATGCCTCGGATTCTTTGGAAGCGGAATCAACGCTTGGGTGCGAGACAGGATTTTCGGCTTTTGCTGTTTGTTTGGCCTCGGATGGTTTAGGCGGCTTATGACGAGAAGGTGTTTGCTCCCATGCAGGCGCAGTTGGCTGTGTTCTTGTCGAAGGGGCGTGCTGAGGAGCTGTGGGAAACCGTTTGGGAAGTTCCCTCCTGTTTTGCGATAGGAAATATGCCGCTCCAAATCCTACCGTTGCTAGCAGTAGTAGACCTGCCGTATATTTGATACAGCCCGGCAAACATGATTTGCGAGTTCTGCGCACCAAAGTTCAGCTCTTTCTATGGTCCCGAGCTGTTGTGTTTTTAAAGTTCGACTGGAGTTCTGCTTTCAGAATTTCAATGGCTTTCTTAAGCTGTACGTCGTTTTCTGCTTTTATGTCTTCGTCGGTTGGTTCTACGATTACATCCGGCTTTATCTTTTGCTTATCAACATCGCGGCCAAGAGGTGTTAAGTATTTTGCAGTGCTGATTGCCACCGCTGAGCCATCCTCAAGATTGAAAATTTGTTGAACCAAGCCTTTGCCGAATGTTGGAACGCCTACTAACTTGCCGGCCTTATGGTCTTGAATTGCGCCTGCCACAATTTCAGATGCGCTTGCGCTCATTTCATTTATTAGTACAACTAGTGGATACCTCTTGTGGTTGTGTTGATTAGGATTTACCCTTAAAGATGTTCTCTCGCCACCTTTGTTTTGAATGATGACGATATCACCGTTATCAATAAAGCGACTGCCTATATCAACAGCGACGTCTAGTAAGCCCCCAGGGTTGTTTCGGAGATCAAGTATAAGGGCTTGCACCTTATCAGCCTCTAGCTTTGTAAGCGCTTGGTCAAACTGTTCGTCGCTTTTTTCGTTGAATTGGCGAAGGGCAATGTAGCCGATTTTGCTTTCGTCGTCCTTCATTTCGACTTCAACCATAGGTGATATAATCACCTGACGGGTTATCTCGAATTCCATTGGCTCTGGAACGCCTTCGCGCTTGATGGTAATTCTTACCTTTGTACCACGAGGCCCACGAATTCGCTTGACTACCTCGTCAATATCCATGCCGTGGATTAGCGTATCGTCTACTTTTAGGATGACATCATTCTTCTTCAGTCCCGCATTTTTTGCTGGGCTGTTAGGCAAGGGATTTTTTATGAATACATAACCATCTTTGACATCAAGCTCGGCGCCGATTCCCTCGAAATCACCGCGATTCTCGCTTTGCATTTCCTTATTTTGTTCAGGATCTAAGAAGCGAGTATATCTGTCGCCAAGCGCAGCAAGCATTCCGCGAATCGCGCTGTAGGTGAGTTTTTTTGGGTCGGGGGTTTTGCCAAAATAATTGTTGCTTATGTAAGAGTAAATTTGCCAGTAAGCATCCGTACACTCCACATCTGCCTTGCTAGACTCAAGTTCAGCTCTTATGCCTAGGAGCAGTCTGGAGGGCGCTTGCTCGAGTAAGGCTACTAAATTCGGTATGCTTGGGTTTCGAGAGAAATCTGTGTAGGTGAAACCACATAGAAACGAGGTGCAAATCAATATTATAATTAATACAAAATAAAACGCTTTTTTCATTTCCGCTAGCCTTTTATCCTTTTGGTGTCCCAATCTTAGAAGCCAACAGCTTCTCAGCTGCAGTAAACTGAGCATCAACCTTGCGGTTCTTGTTCTCAACAGTTATATCTGGGTTTAGCCCACGGCCATTGAAGTCAATACCGCCGGGAGTTATCATTTTTCCAGTCGTGACTATCGCAGATGCGCCGTCCTTGAGCACAACTGGTGTTTGGACCAACCCATCGCCAAAAGTCTTCGTTCCGACAAGGGTCGCAATTTGTGAATCTCTTAGAGTTCCAGCAAAAAGTTCTGCCACGCTGGACGTGCCGTGGTTGATGAGAACGGCAATGGGTATTCCAATACTGCGCGTCTTGGGTAATCTGATTGAACGCTTTGTGTTTCTGCCTTGGATTGTGGCGACTGTTCCTCCGCCTGTGAGCTTAGATGCTATATATGTTGCCGAATAGAGCGACCCCCCTGGATTGTTGCGCACATCTAAGATTAGAGCCTTCGTCCTGCGCGCTTGTAATTTGCTAATTTCGGCTGCGAATTCTTTTTCTGCTCGTTTATTAAACTGCGCAATGCGTACATACGCAATTCCATGCCTAAGTTCTTTGACAACAACAGGATCTACCACTGTGTTGCGGCAGCGTAGCTTAACCTTGATTCTTTCCGATTTGCCAGGCCGTTCGACCTCAAGATTTAAATCGCCAGATGTCGTGGTTGTAAGTTTGTCAAGTGCGTCTTGAATGGTAATTCCTTTTTTTAGCCTTGCATCAATTTCATCAAGCGCTTTTCGATAAGAAAGGAGGTCAAGTTGTTTGTTCCTGACCATCTTGCGCATTTTTTGAATTTCTGGCTCCATGTATGGGTCATGATTGATGACCCACTTTCCGCCTACTTCGGTTATGGCATCACCAGGCTCGAGCCCGGCTTCGTCTGCTGGGCTTCCCTGCATGGGCGCCACTACCACTATATTTGTTGTATCAAGATCGCCGATTTTTTCATGTTTTAGGGCTAGTATTGCACCCGTTCCGTGGAATATGCCGGCTTCGACGTCATTCAACAGTTTGCGTTCTTCAGGGGTGATAAAGCGCGTGTCTGGGTCATCTAACGAGTCCAACATGGCGCGGATTGCGCCTTGAGCCATTTTTGTTTCTTTTTCAGGCGTTATCTTTTCTACGTAATGTTTCTTGCAAAGATTAAGCACTGTCGAGAAAAGATTACGATACTCTGCATCTGCCCCGATTTGTGGTTTCGGCTTGATGGATTCTACCTGAATAGGGGTTTGCTCCGGCGCCAGCTTGAGCAGAGCATTCGCCTGTGGAGATGCGCCCTTTATAATCAATAAGGGCCTATCTTGAATTGATCTAAGATATCGTCCTCCGCAAAAAGCAGCAATGATAAATATTATTGCAAGCCATACATGAATTTTTTTTCTCGTTGTCTTCAAGATGGTTTCCTCTCGTTTGGTCATTTTCTAGAATGGTGGCTTCTTAGGTGTTCCATTTACCCTAAATTCAAAATGCAAATGCGGGCCGGTGCTGAGCCCTGTACTACCTACATACCCTATTATTTGCCCTTGTTTTACTTTTTGATTAACCGACACGGCGAGACGACTACAGTGCGCATAAAGAGTGTCAATGTTTCCGCCATGGTAAATAATTACTGTTTTGCCATATCCCCCACAAACTCCGCTAAATTTTACAATCCCATCGGCTGCGGCTCGAATTAGGGTGCCGTATGCGGCTCGAAGGTCTATGCCGTCGTGATGTATGTATCTCTTAAGTATCGGATGCATGCGCATGCCAAATCCCGATGTTACAGCACCAGGCACTGGTCTTAGCCATCCACCAGACCACATAGGAATATTTGTTCTGCTAAATGATGCGGCTCTGTGCATCCGCCGCAGCATTTCGCCCAAGCGGCGAGATGTTTCCTCAAGCTCAGCAAGGGCGCGCTCCAGCTCCGCGGCTTCGCTTTGTATTCGCTTTAAGTTATGTTCTTTTTCCTCAGCCCATTCCGCCGCCGCGCGTGTCTCGATTTCTTGTTGATATTCTAGCCGCCTTCGCTCTCGTTCTTGAGCCTCAAGTTGCGCTTGGTATTGCTCAATTGCTGCTTTGTCCCTTTTAATGGATTCGATGATTTCAGCGTCTTTTTCTAATACCTTCCGAACAACATATCCACGGCTTAGAAGATCTGAAAAGTCAGCCGCGCCAAGGAGAATGCCAATATAGCTCATACTTCCATGTTTGTATGTATCCGCTATGCGGGTTGCAAGCAACTCGTTTCTTTTCTTGAGCCTTTGCTTTGTTTTTTCCAGTTCTGCGCGTGTTAATTCGATTTTTTTACGGGTCCGCGCAAGTTGTGCTCGAATATCAGCAAGTTTTGCTTGCGAAATCGAAAGTTTTCGTTCAGCGGCAACTAGGTTTTGATAGGCATAAATCTTTTGCCGTTTTACGACTTTGAGCCTGCTTCGATACTGGTTCATATTTCGGGCAACCTGCTGGAGTTGCCGCTTGATGCTCGTTATGTTTTGCTTTTTTGCATCAATCGGCGTCGCAGTGATGACGCTGATTATTGAGACTGCTAATGCAAGCCTAGCTCCAAATTTTTGCGGCTGCCCCAAAGTGATTCCTCCAGTTGTCCGCAGTGGTTAACATAACCTGCGCCAGCTCATCTTGCCGTATATGATTACATTATATATCATCGGCGCTGACTATGCCAACCGAAAAGGGTATTATGTTTTTAGGAACTTTCTTATGGACATGAAGCTCCCTACAAGCCCTATGCAACAGCCTAGACCAACCATGCCGCCCAGAAGCTGAGATGGTTCGATGTTTCCTGGATAGCGCTCCAATAGGGGCCACATGCGAGTAACGACCTTGGTTACATAAAATGCTCCCCCTAATACAATGCCGCATGCAATGGCGCCACCAATTGCTCCCAGGACAATTCCTTCAAGTAGAAAAGGTAGGCGAATGAACCAGTTGGTTGCCCCTACAAGCTGCATGATTCTTATTTCGCGCCGCCTAGCGAAAACAGTTAAACGAATTGCGTTGCTGATTATAAATGCTGTTATTATCAAAAGCACGCCGCTAGCGGATGCACCTAATATCTCAATGAAGTTTGAAAACCGAACAATCTCTTTAGCTTCTTTTCGAGGTGCGAGAACTTCGTCTACGCCTTTCAATCGCGCTATCTCGTTTGCTACAGAAGAAGTGTGTTTCGCATTATCAAGCTTTACGATAAACTCGTCGCCAAGACTGACGTTTGGAATGCCGGTTAAGTCAATGTAGCCTTTGTAACTTTCCTTAGCTTGTTCCCAAACCTGCGCTGCGGGTATGTGCGTAAATGCCTTTACGTGTCGCATTTGTGAAAGATAATCGTGTACTTGGGCTATTTCTTGTGGGGTGGCGCGGAACTTCATAAAAACGCATATTTCTAGCTCCTCCGAAAGCGATTTGGCAACGCCGTTGAGCCAGAGCACTAGGAGCGCAAAGCCGCCGAGCACCGCGAGTGACAGGCTAATAGTAGTAACTGATGCTATTGACATCAAGCCGTTCCGCCGAATGCTTACAAATGCCTCGCAGACGGCAAACTCAAGACTTCGCAAGCTCATGATACGTGCCTTTTGCCTCGTCTCTAATGATTTCTCCCTTGTCGAGGGCAATCACCCGCTTCTTCATGTGGTCTACGATGTGCTTGTCATGGCTGGCAACTACGACAGTAGTGCCGCGCATATTTATACGCTCAAGAAGCCGGATGATTTCCAAAGATGTTTCGGGGTCGAGATTGCCAGTAGGCTCATCTGCTAGGAGAATTGGAGGATTGTTTACCAGCGCTCTTGCGATTGCGATGCGCTGTTGCTCGCCGCCAGAGAGCTGGTCGGGATATGCATTTGCTCGGTCTAGGAGCCCAACCAAGTCGAGTACCTCGGCTACCCTCGTTTTAATTTCTTTTCGAGGTGCACCAGTTACGTATAAAGCAAAAGCTATATTCTCGCGTGCAGTTTTTCTCGGAAGTAGCCCGAAATCCTGAAAAACAACGCCAATCCCTCTGCGAAGGCGTGCAATTGCGTTGCCGCGAAGCCTTTTGACGTCCACGCCATTTACAATGGCTTTGCCGCTTGTTGCGACTTCTTCGCGATAAATTAGCTTAAGCAATGTGGACTTGCCGGTTCCAGTAGGGCCGACGATAAATACAAATTCGCCCTTTTCGATCCGCAAGCTTACGTCTCGAAGTGCTTGAATATTATTGGGGTAGATTACCGATACGTTTCTAAACTCAATCATCTTCCGCACCGGCGGGGTTCTTTTGCGAAAGTATACCAGATGAACTCCGAGATTGCAAGTGAAATGGGCAAGGGTTGTTTTTGTGTTGTTAATAATTTCCAGCGGTGCTACGTGGGTTGTTGAGGCGGGCGACCCGTTTGCACTGAAGGGTGATGTAGGGTGAGTGTAGGGTTGAAAAGTCAACCCTACATAAATTCACGGCGATTTTGAGCGTGAAAATGCGGTTAGTGTAGGGTGTGTAGGGTTGAAACACCTCTAACGCGTGGAAAGGACATATATCTCTGTGGAGATA